>JBEBWZ010000011.1:0-42799 GCA_040391865.1 Solimonas flava | reverse complement strand
AAATCGAAACCCCCGAAGCTCAGCTTCGGGGGTTTTTTGTGTCCCGCGTATGGGATAGTCCGGGCGGCGGCAGGCGATTCACCTGCTTGTCAGCAGCAACCGACGAAAAACCACCGATATGTTGGGGCGGATGCATACAGCGGGTGACGCAGCTTCCACAGCGCCTTCGTGGCTATCGGAGGCCAATGTTTTACACAGGGAGAAATAATTTCGCATCGACGCGTGAAAATGCGTATCGGCGTGCGAAAAAATGAAGGAAACCGTCAGGAATCTCGGCGTGAGATGAGAATGGTGGCCAAGGACGGAATCGAACCGCCGACACGGGGATTTTCAAGCGGCCCGTCACCATACAAGCGCAACAGACGCCGACAAAATCGAAGAAATACACCGGGTTTGCCCCCTAGTGGATCTCAGATCGTTGGGATTATTGATGAATCAATCCCCATGTCGGCGGGCGTGGCCTAACTGCCGTTCTGCGCAAAGTTTTCGCTGTTCCAGTCACTGAAGCCCGCCACGTGGGCGGCGAGGGTGCGCGCATCGAGGTGCGCGTACCTGGTCACCATTGATGGCGACTTCCACCCGCCGAGCTGCTGCAGGACGATCATCGGTGTGCCGCGCTGGGCGTGCCAGCTGGCCCATGTGTGCCTGAGATCGTGCCAGCGGAAGTCGTCGAGACCGGCGCGCTCGAGGGCGCCGTACCAAGCCAGGCGCGGTGGCCGCTGAACCTTCTTTCCTTGCGACGAGAACACCCAGGTGCGGTGTCGGTCTCGCTGCTTTCTGACCACGGCCAGCGCGCGCGGTGAAAGCGGAATGCACAGTCCGGCGCGGGCTTTCATTTCGCGGGCATCGATGGCGATGGTGCCTGCACGGTCGTTGACGTGGATCCACCGCAGGCCGGAGACGTTGCTCCAGCGCAAGCCGGTTTCCAGGCTAAATTCCGCCATCTCTTTCAGGGGTGAGGTGAGCTCCTCGAGGAGGCGTGCGGCTTCGACGTGGGTGAGCCAGCGGACGCGACCAGGTGGAAGCTTCAGCGGCTTCAGGCGGGCGGCACGATGGAGCCATCCCCAATCAACCGCGGCGGCGAGAATGGTCGAGACCAGGCCAACAACGTAGTTCGCGGTGCGCGGCCCTGCGCCTTCTTCGAGCTTCTGCATCCTGAGCTCGTCCAGCGCGGCGTTTGTGATGGTGGCCAGCGGCATGCCCTTGAGCCGTGGCCGTAGCCAGGTGTGGATATGCGACTCGCGCCGGATCGTCTCCGGAGATCGATGCTGGCCGAGCAACAGCCAGCGGTGCACGGCTTCATCCCATGTCTTTGATACGGGTGATGCCGGCAGGATCTGAATGATTGGCCGGATCGTTGCGCTGTGCAGCGCGCCCCTGCGTCTTGGCGCGGGGTTGCTTCTTGTTATAGCTCCCATGGCGCGACTGTACCCGCGCCATGGGAGAAAGGGCCAGCTACAGCCGTTTGCTGATCAGCAGTTTGTCGAGGCGGCGATGCGCCTCATTCACCGAATGCCGTAGTGCTTTCATGTCGGCGCGGATGCCGCCATAGATCGCGCCGCCAGTGATCGCCATCGTCAGCACCTTCAGCGACAGATCGAGAAGCTCAGTCACGCTTGCGCGCAGCCTTGAACATCTCGTACAAGCCCACCGCCGCGATCAGCAGCTGCGTCACCGCGTTGATGAGATCGACGGGCGGCGCGACCGTTGCACTCGCACCCACGGCGCCGACCAGGCTGATGCCCTTTGCCAGTTTTGCTAAATCCATTACTTCGCTCCCAAGATGTAATCCAAGCTGTAATTGAACGGATCGGGCGTGCTGAAAATGCCCGGCCGATACGGGATACCGCTGTCACCACCTTGGCCGTAGTCGTAACTTGAACCGGAAGAGGACGGCTCGCCAGCCCATCCAAATTCCATGTCATAGATGCCGCGTGCAGCAGCACCGATCAGCGAGATTCCAGTGGAATCCTTGTACAGCTGCCACCAGTTTGTTGAACCGTCGTCATCCCGATACCGCTCTTGCAACCAGCCTATGGGGCTGTTGCCATCTTGAGCCGCGTCATAAGCCCACGTGCCCACGGTATCGTCTTCACCGAACAGGCCGATGCTGCGCAGCGCGCCATTGACGCCGGCGTAAGCGACGTTCTCATCGCTCATCGGATTCAGGTACTTGTTCGCTGCTGCGCCCGCATCGCGCACCACGTCACCCACGGCACCGGCCGCACGCTTCGACAGCCAGTAGACGCCGCCGACCGCCGCCACGCCCAGCAGCGCATACCAGACCGGGTTCGGGATATCGGTGAGCTTCATGCGAGCGCCACATCCGCGCCGATCTGCGCGACGTAGTTGCGCGTTTCGGTCGGCGGCGATTTCTCACCGGCGAGATATTTGCGCACGTTGCCGAGACCCCAGTTGTAGGCCATCAACGCCAGCTCCCACGTCCCGAACATCTTGCGCAGCGATGCGAGATAACGCGCCGCGCCGTCTGCCGCCTGCGCCGGCACCAGTGGATCGATGCCCAGCTCGCGCGCCGTCGCCGGCATGAACTGAAACATGCCGGCCGCACCGGCACCCGACTTCGTGCGCCCGGTAATGATGTCGTCGCGAAACCGGCTTTCCTGATACGCCACGCGCATCAGCAAATCACCCGGCACGCCATGACGCGCTGCCGCCGCTTCGATCATCACGCGATACGGTTCACCGCGCCGCTGCCAGTCCGTCACAAGATCCTCCACCGCAAAATAGAGCGAGCCGAACACGCCCGGATCGGCCACATCGGGATACAGCAAGGGCGCCGACCACGAGTCGTCATAGTCCGGCGCCGCAGCATCGGAAGGCGCGGCGATGATCGAGCGGCGCGCGCGCAATAGCGTCCAGGCGATCAGCGCGGCGGCAGCGGCAAGTGACACGGCGAGGACGCGCATGGATCACGGCTCAAAGGTCACAGTGCCGAACTGCCCCACGACCTCCCACATGCCAGCCTTAATGCACTTCAGCTGAATATGAGCGCCGTCAGTGTCCAAACTCGCGTACTTGCCAATGCCCCCACCACGGATCGAATCCGCAGCAGCCGGATCCGCACGCAATGCAAAGCCACCCGTGCGGAAGAAATCGAAGACAAGACCCGGCTGCGCGACAGGCAACGGCACTAGCGTCGTTGCAGCGGCCGCCGTGTTCGCGATTGAATAGCCGCTCAGGAATGGCGAAATTGCTGCGCCCACTGCAACGTCCCGCACCAGCGGTGTCTTATCGAAATTCCCAACAAAAACCGCATCGGCCGGAATGCTGCTGGTGACGCGGAACAGCATGTTGTCGGACGATGCATTGACACCCGACAGATCGTTACGCAGGAACTTCCAGCCGGTGCGCACAGCCGCCGAACTATGCGAGATCACGATGCCCTCGGGACTCGAAACGCCGTCGATCACAATCACGTTCCCGTCGACGGTGAGGTTTTTCAGATCGGCATTACCCGCGATAGCAATGCCTTGATTCCGCTGCGTTGCCTCGCTCGAGCGCAAGAAAATATGATTCCGGCACAGCGACACACGATCAAGATCAACATCCGCTGACAGCAGAATGCCGATTCCCGCCGTTGCCACGCCGCCTGCTACCAGAACACCGTCGACCGTGTTGTCATCCACGCGGATGCCGTAGCCACCGCAGCGGACGTAGATGCCGATGCGGCCCTGCACATTCTTGAGCGTGTTGCGAAGGATATGCAGCCCGTTGGTGACCGAGTTGACGGTGTAAATGCCGTACTCACCGGCCACACCCTCGATATAGTTGTCAGCAATTAGGCAGTCGTCGGTACGCGGCGAGATGCCATAGACACCCGGCAGCGTCCCCAGAATATGGTTCCCGGTGCAGATGACGGCATAGCCATCCGGCCCCAGGGCACCATCCGAGCGCGTGCCGCCCTTGATGTTGATCGAGGCCTCGCGGCGCCCTGCATTGACAAGCACATTGCCGCGAATGTTTCCGTAGCGGCATTTGAAATAGATGCCCTCAGCCCCCTGGGAATCGTCGTTCGAGACCTCGTAGATCACATTGCTGTCGACCGTCGCGTACCGGCCATAGATGATGATTCCCTGTACCTCGCCGCCGCCCGGGCGGTGCAGGTTTCCGATCAAGTTGTGGTCGACAATAAATCGCTGCATCAAGTCCTGATCCGCGCGCGTGTTGTCACCTAGCGAGATCGCCTGACCACGGACATTCGTGATGATGTTGTGATGTATATACGCGTTCTCGATTTCCCCCTGAAGCAGGATTCCTCGCGTATCCAGCAATGCGCTGATGCCCGCGTGATCGATCACACAGTGAGAGATACTGACCCTCGTCAGCTTGCCGGCGCTATGCGTGCGATCGCGCACAACCGAGCGGCGGCAATCACGACTCTGCCAACCAAACAGGTCCAGCGTCGCCGACCCTCCGGCCAAATTCCCGTAGTTGATATCCGCGAGAAATCCCGACGTCCTCCCACCCGAAAGGCTGACGCTATGACGCGCCTCGATGAAGGCCTGAGACATACCCGGCCCAACGATGTCGACAACATCCATCCCGTCGCATGACACCGTGAGCGGCTGCGTTGTTTCAAACGCCGTCCATGACGCAAGATTGTATTTCCCGCGCGGCATGTGAATGGGGCGGCCGCAGGCGAAGGCTTTACGCACCGATGCGCTAACGTCGAGCGCACCAGCACCCGCAGACACGTCATCTACTTCCGCCTTCGTCATGAAATCGAAGGCCGAAACAGAATCCTCTAACTTGCGCTGCACCGTGCGTTGAACAGCATCCGCCGCACGTTGCATGAACGCCACAGATGGATCGTTCTGTTGAAAATCAGGGTCTGCGAGCCGCGCCGCGAAGTTTCGGGTTGCTCGAGTCGAACTAGGGATCAGGGCGGTACTCATTACAAGCCCCACGCCGGCGACCAGCTTTCTGCGCATATTGTCCATGCCCCAATCATGGCGCGCGCTCCGCGATTAGCGCCACCGTGATGGCTGTCGCGTTGGGGTTGTGCACGTAGGCGGCAGGACCACCGTCCAATGACACCGCATCACCGGGATACAGGATCACGCCGCGCGCGGCGCCGACCGATGCATCGCCGACGCGCACTGGGCCGTCTGCATTCTCCGGCAGCTGCACCAGCAGCGACAGGCGGTCGGGATCGTCTAGTGCGACCTGCACCACGTCTCCGGCCGGCACCGAGACATCCGGCATCGTCGGGCGCAGCGTTGGTTTGTTCATGGTGACGTTGATGTCACCGGTCATCGTCGCGCGGCCATCGAGCGGCGCGCTGGCGCCACCGGTGAAGCCGAGGGCGATCACCACTTGCTGATCGGCTTCGCTCATCACCGCGCAGCGCGTGTAGGTGCGTACCGGCATGCCCATCGCGACGTGGCGCCGGATCGGGGCGCCATCGTTGAACTTCAGGAAGATCACGCCCGTGGCTTCGATCACCTGGAAGTAATCGCCGCTGACCTGCACCGGTTGCCACACACCGGATTTCAGGTTCAGCGGGTAGTCCTGCATCCCGTAATCCACGATCAGTTTCCCTTGAGTGAGACCCACGCAACGAAGCCAACGACGGCCAGCAGCAGGTAGGTCATGTTGGCGAATTGCTCGCGCGTCTTTTCATCTGCCGGTTCGCGGCTCTGGCTGACGAGATCGAGCGATTGCTGAAACGCGCTTTGCAGCGCGTCGCGTGAGTTGTTGTAGGCGGCGGCGGTGCGGTCCACCGCTTCGCTGGCCCAGTCGAGCGAATCACCGGCAAAGCCAAAGCTCTGGTCCGCGATTTTCTCGGCGAAGCCCAAGCCCGCCGCGATCGCGCCGTGGTCGGTTTGCGTCACGTCGATATTGAGATTCGCCGTGCCTTTCTTGCCCGCACTGACACTCAGGCCGGCGAGGTTCAACGGCGAACTTCCCGCGCCACCGCCGCTACCGCTGCCGCCCGTGTCGTTGTCATAGTTGGCGAAGTTGTAGACGTTCGACGTTGTGTTGGTGCTGCTTTTGCTTTTGCCGAAACTGAGCGCCATAGGTCACCGGCGCAGGTAGACGATGACGGCGATCAGTGCGAGCGCGATCAACATGCCATTGGTGATCTTGCCGGTGGTCGCGACCTGCGGCGCTTCGGGCAAGCCGAAGTTGGGCGAGGCGTGAACGGTCAGCTGCGCGCCGCTATGCGCGGGCGTCTGCACCGACGACTGCGACGAAATATCGAAATTCATGGCGTGCCTATTTCTTCAGTGCCAGCACAACGATCAGACCGAAGATGACCAACGCGCCGACGCCGAGATACAGCATCTGCCGATCTTGCGACGCGCCCGCGTTGTCACCGAAAGAAATGCCGCCTACGTCACCGTAGGAGGCGTATTGAGGCTTGTTGCTGGCGCTGCTGTTCGACTCGCCGCCGCCAGCACCGCCGCCACCGCCGAACATGCTGGCGTAGTCCATGCGCTAGCTCTTGAGCGCGAAGTACAGCGCCGCGCCGCCGAGGCCGATCACCGCGATCAGCGGCCAGCTCACCGCGACACCGCCGCTGCTGGCCTGCACCACGGGCGCGTAATTGGTCGGCGCCGTGGTGGTCGGCTGATTGCCGGTGTTACGTGAGGCTTGATACTGCGCGTACGCATCAGCGCCCTGGCCGAGCACGCCAATCCCGCGCTGCACCCAATCCCACACGCCGGTACCGCCACCCGCCGACGTCGTAGGCGTTGCCCACGAGCCGGTGGCGATCGACGGACTGCCGGCGCTGAATAGCGGCTTCTCAGAGAGTGAGAAGCCGCTACCGCCGAACAGCCCTTCGGTGCTGAAATCAAGGAGGGCCATGTCAGCCCCCTTAGTTCAGCGGGCCGATGGTCCAGACGTACGCCGGGAACGTAGCGGCCGCGCCCATCGTCAGCTTCCAGATCAGCGTATTGGCGCTGCCAGCGGCCAGCGCGTCGGGCACGTTACCGTAGCCATTCTCGCGGGTATCGAACACGAAGAAGCCGGCCTGCGGTTTGCGCACGCCGTTGAACTGCAGGCGCTCATTGACCACCTTGGAGCGGTCGAACATGTCCAGGCCGTTGCGCTGCACCAGCAGGTTGGTCAGCTGCGCGGTCTTGAAAAAGACCTGCGTGCAGAACGCTTCGCGGTTCGACTTGGTATCGACCACGTCCGACAGCGTTTTGATGCCGCCCGACTGCACGTCGATGGTCGCAGCACGCACGAACGGGAACCACGGATTACGGCCCGCCTGCGCTTCGCGAACGATGCCGTAGGCCTTGATGCCCGGATTCACGACCGCGCCGCTCAGATCCAACTCGGTGCGCATCGAACGGATCACAGTGCCGTCTTTGTACGGCACGCCGACGTGCACCGCGGTGCCTTCTTCTTCCGCCTGATCGAGCAGGCCCGGCCCGGTGAACGGGATATACATCAAGCCATCGGCGCCGACGGCGGCGAGGTCGAAGTACTGATTCATCGAATCGAGGTCAGCGCCCGTCATCGACATGGCTTCTTTGTCGTTCAGGAAGACGCGGACGTTCGACACCTGGGCGGCAGTGATGTTGGTCAGCTGCAACAGGATGCCGTGGTATGCCAGCGTGTCAACGATTCGCACCGTTGCCTTCTGGCCGGCGCCCACGCCGGAAATATCATTGATGGGAATGGTGCGACGCATCGTCTACTCCGTGTTGTTCAGGGAAGGTCAGCCGGGTGGGGCTTACTTCTTCCCGCCGACGATGGCGGCGACGGGGCCGACGTTGTTCACCGCCCACAGGGCGATCAGCACGCCCACGGCGGTCAGGCCCATGCCGATCAGTTCCTTTTTGCTCATTTGAAATCTCAGTGTTGGTTGCAGAATTGCGATGCCAACAGTGAGCGCCGATCGCGCATGAAAAAAGGGGCATCCAATGGATACCCCTTGACGGCTACCGCTTTTTGGTATTGCGAACGGCACCCTGTCCGTTCGGCCGTTTTTGCGGTGGACCTTTGACCTGGTCAAGGCTGCTGGTGACGATGCCGGCCGTCATGTCGCGCTCAATCCAGTGATAGCCGATCAGCGCGGCGACACGTTCGGTCGGCACGCCCAGCAACCGCGCCATGCGCACCTGGTCTTCTTCATAGGCCAGTCGTCGCACGTGCAGCCGTGACAGGTTGCCGATCAGCGTCTTGTCGACCTCGGCCACCCGTTGCGCGATACCAATGGTCTTGATGCCGTAGCCGCGACCCTGCGAGCAGATCAGGTGCCAAGCATCGCGCGCCTTCGCGGTACCCGTGACAGCGCCGAGCTCTTCGACGATGTTGAGACAGCCGCCACGTGCCCAGACCACACGAGTATAGAAATCGAACTCCGACGGCGGCGCGGCAAAGGCGACACGGCCGCCCGCACGTGCCAATTTCAAGAACTCATCCTTGCGGTGTGTGGTGCGGAATCCGGGCAGGTCGCCGTACTCGTTTTTCGCGTCCCAAACCAACACCTGCTTTTCGGTTTTCAGCTGCTGCTTGATCAGCTCGCTTTTGCCGGTACCGCTGCTGCCGCAGATAAATTCGATCTGCGCCAGCAGCGCATTATTCGGCTTGCGCATGGGCCGTCGTGCTCGCGTTCTTGAGATCGGCTTCCTTCGCCGCCTTCACCGTCTCCCACGTCTTGTAGGCGACACCCGCGAACCAGATGCCGAGCATGAACTCGTGCTGATATTCCTTCAGCCACGGTGGCATCGCGCCATCGTATTTCGCCAGCACGGGTGCGAGCCGGTCGGCACCTTCCGCCTTCGTCTCGGCGTCGAACGTGACGCCGACTTTCTTGCCGAGCATGTCCAGGCCGAGGCCGATCAGCATCGCGGCCTCACCCTGGAACTTCGAGGCATCGAGCATCGCCGCGCCCGGTGCGGCGGCAGGCGCGCGCGCGGCGCCGGCGTCCGCTTCGGCGGCAGACAGATCCTCGGCCAGCTGGTCGAGCGCTTCGGTGTCGGCAAACTTCGTGGCTTCGGCGGCGGTCGCGGCTGGTGCGCCAGGTGCAGCAGTTGCAGTGGTGTCAGTCATGGTCATTCACTCGGAAACAACGGGAAAAAGGACGCGGGCTTGCGCACGGCCGGGCTCGCCGGCGGCGCCGGTGCGGGATCTGAATCAGGGTCGGCGGCGGGCACGTGTGGCTGCGGCTCCGGGATCACGGGCGGCGGCGGCACGGGGGTTAGCACGGGCGCTTCACCGTTCGGGCCGAGCGCCTTCATGTGCTCCAGAATCCAGTCCTGAAACTGGCGGCCTTCGTTCATGAAATTCCCATGCACGGGACACTTCACGTACAGCTGGCCAGCACGCCGCCCCGCGGCAAACTTGCGTACCGCACTGGCCGTGGCACATAACGGGCAGGGCACCACGCCGACACCTGCGGCGCTCATGACGTGGACCCACGTGCAGGCCCGTAGCAAGCGCCAGAGGCGCAGCCTTCATCGGGTGCTAGCGGGATGCGACTGACGCCGTGCGGCGTCACCTGTGACTTGCTGTGCTGCATACGGGGCTCCTGTAGTGGATGCCCCTTGGCCGGATCACGCCCCCTTCCTCGCAAAACCAGTGCGCCGACAGGCGCACCAAGCACGTGCGGCCCGTGCCATCGCGACAGCGATGGTGGAAAGGGCGCCGTGCATAACCCGCGGAGCGACCTTTTGTTGTTGCTGGTCTCGAAAGTCTTTATCCGCGTAGCGGGGACATGATGCGACACGTATCTGGGGAGGTACACGACACCTTTCTGTGTGTGCACGTACACCTATGCACAGGCTGTGCACCGTGCGACACGTATCTGGGGGTAAGTGCGGTGCAGGCGACACGTGGCCGCGGTAGCGGGCAGTGCAGGGTGCGTAACGCGACGCGAATCGCTGTCACGTGACAGGCAAAACAGCGATTTCAGGCGCACGTGCATAGCTGCGCCGCCGCGATCATCGGCAGCGCACGTGCAGGGGAGGGAGCTACGAGGGGAGGGGTAGCAGAGAGGCGAGGAAGGCCGTTACAGGCCGCGCCTCAGCGCCGTGGCGGCGCTTGTTCGTTGCAGCGCGGAATTCTCGCGCCTTGCCGTCGATGCGCTTGTACGCCAAGCCAGCGGCTTCCAGTCGCGCCTTGCGCAGCGCGTTGACCTTCGTGCGTGCTTTCTGCAGCACCGTGCCAAGGCCGAGAACATGAAACAGCTCGATGGAAAGCTGGCGCACCGCGGTCAGTCCGCGATAGCCGCTGTCAGTGCGCTCTGCGCGCGTATGCGATGCGAGGAAGCCAGCGGCGTGCAGATCACGCACCGCGCGATCGATGCGGCGACGGCCAAGGCCGGTCAGTTCCGCGATGGTGTCAAGCTTCACGCCGTAGTGCGTGCCATCGTGGCCACGGCCAACGATGAGCGTCACCAGATCGGTGTAGTGCAGCAACACGTCCAGGACGAGGCCGCAGGCTTCGACGCGAGCGTGATACATCGCACGGTTACGTGCGCTGCCATCGTGACGATCAACCCAGCGCAGGCGCGTGCGCAGCTGGTCACCGGATTTCAGCAGTGCGTCGCGCAGCTGCCGAGAAAGACGACGCAGCAATCGCGGGCGCTTGCCGTGCGATTCTGGTGGGGTCCATTCGGGGAGCGTGCGTCTCACGAATCAGCGAATCGCCTCGATGTCGATCTGAATCGAGATGGCGGCGTCGACTAGGTCTTCCAGGTCATCGGGTGAGAGCACTGCGAAAGGCGTGACGTTGCCGTCAGCGGCAACGCCGACCAGCTGCACGCAACCGGTGGCGGTCACCAGCACAAGACGCAAGCGCTGGAACGTGTTGTGCGCCGCGCGCAGGGTGATTTCTTCGCTGACGTTTGAGCTCATGGCAGACTGCGCTCATCACGTTCCGGTGAATTGGGGGAAGGCGATGGGTGAGGTTCAAGAACAGCAGTCGCAGGGCTCGCTGGAGATCGTGGCGTTGATGCAGGCGGCTCAGACGGCTGCGCAGGGATTCGTGCAGCAATCCGCGAATGCAGTTCCGCTAGAAAAAGAGCGTACCAAGCAATTGGAAATTCGAGCCGCCCATGCACGGGAGGAACTGCGGTGGAATAACGGCATGCTTTTAGCGGTGCTGATGGCCCTAGGGGTAGCAGTTGGCTACTCGTTCTGGAGTCAGCAGTGGCTGATTGCGACGCACATCGTTGCCGCTGGGCTTGCCTTCTTGGCAGGTCGACGAAGCAACGCACCGCCGCCCCAGCCGAATAGCCAATAAGGGCGGCGATCAGCAACGAGAGCCACAGGCTCATGCCGCGCCGTCCGCGTACTGCACACACGCCGACACGGCCGCAACGGCCGTAGCCACCGCGTCCGCCGCCGTGGCCGGGAAAATCCCGGCCACGTGGACAAGGCCGCTGCCGGCGCTGCCTTCGATCAAGACGCTGCCGGCACGTAGCCAGAAATGGCCGGCAGGCTGCTCGATGGGCGCACGCGGCGGCGGCACTGGCAGGTTCTCGAACAGGGCGTTCACGGCACGAGCTCAGGCAGTGCAGCGACGGCATTGGCGAGCGCCTTCGACAGCGCCAGCGCTTCGGCGCGTGACAATGAACGTGTGTGGGAGCCTTCGTTGATCTCGATGGGCCTCTTGCGGTCATCGCCGTGGGCGGTGATGCGGTAGCGCTCGCAGTCGCCGTAGGACTGCTTCTCGCTGATCGTCGCGAGGAAGGCGATCTTGTGGACCGCCGTGACGACGGGGATCTGTTCAGCGGGCGTTGAGGCTTCGGGTTGTAGCGTTGTCATTTTCGTCTCCTGATGGTTGGCCGGTGTCTCCCCACCGAAAACCCGGACCCCGGTTAGGGGGTCCGGTGTGGGCTCCGGCCAAGGAGACGGGCTGACGCTAGTTCAGGGGTCGTGGACGCGTCAACGGGTCCTCAACCGTTGAGCATCCTTGGACTTTTTATTACGCTTGTTTTGTACTTTTCCGGATCGAGGCATCAATAAATGAACACTTCTGCCTATCTGGATGCTGTAAAGGAGCGTCTAAATCTGCAGTCGGATTACGCTCTCGCAGCCAAGCTCGAGGAGTCTCGTTCGCGGATCAGCAACTACCGCACCGGACGGACAGAGATGGACGGTGACCTGATTCAGAAAGTCGCAAGCGCTCTCGGCATTGACCCCATCATCGTTCTCGCAGATGTGTCTGCAAGCCGCGCCAGCACAGGGTTTGAGAGGGATGCATTCAAGCGGCTGGCGATAATCGCACGCGCGCAAAAGCGCCCGACAGCCGTTGCGGCCGCAGTGCGTTCTGAAGGGGGAAAAACATCCCGGCGGAAGGGACGAATGGTGGCCAAGGACGGAATCGAACCGCCGACACGGGGATTTTCAATCCCCTGCTCTACCGACTGAGCTACTTGGCCAACGCCGGAAGGCGCGTATTAGACCGGCGAATGCGATGCCAGTCAAGGTAGGCGCGAGACTATTTTTCCGGGGTGTACGAAGTCTGCGTCAATTCACCGCCAAAAAAGAAACGTTCCATTTCCTCGCTGAGGAATTTTCTTGCGCTGGCATCAGCCAGCACCAGGCGATATTCGTTGATCAGACGTGTCTGATGGCTCAGCCATTGTTGCCAGGCCTGCTTCGAGACTTCGTTGTAGATGCGTTTTCCGAGCGCTCCTGGGATCGGTGCGCGATCGAGGCCTTCTGCATCGATGTCGAGTTTGCTGCAATGAATGATGCGGCTCATGACTCTAGGATTGCTTTGTGGAACTGCAGTAATTTGCGAATCGGTGCGGGTAGCCCCAAGGCTTCCGCTTCTGTGATCGTAACCCAACGCCACCCTTCCGGTTCTCGTACGGCACTGGCCTGAACCGTAACCTGCAGACGTAGCGGTTGCAGGCTGAGATCAAAGTGGGTGAAGGCGTGCTGAACTACCGGCAAGGACGAGTGCTGAGCGGCCGGTGACAGCGCCTGCCGCTCGCACCAGTGCTGAGGGTCGATCTCGGCATCATCAAGCACTGGCGGGCTCCATAGACCGCCCCAGATGCCGACAGGGGGGCGTCGTTGCAACAGCAACCGACCGTCGATGGCCGATTGCAATAGCAGCAGGCGAGCCTCGCGCCGTGGCCGGGCTTTGCGCGGCTTGGCTCCGGGGTACAGCGACACTTCGTCGCTGTTGGATGCAACGCAGTCGATGCGCACGGGGCATCGCTCGCAAGCGGGCCTGCGTGCGGTACAGAGTGTGGCGCCGAGGTCCATCAGCGCCTGTGTGTAGTCAGCCATGCGCGCTGTTGGCAGACGCGCCTCGGCCGCAGCCCAGAGTGCGGCCTGTACCTTCGGCGCGCCGGGCCAGCCGGCGATCGCCTCGTGGCGTGCGAGTACACGCCGGACATTGCCATCGAGGATTGCTTCGCGCTGGCCATAGGCCTGCGACAGGATGGCTCCGGCTGTAGAACGACCGATGCCGGGCAGGGCCTGCATCGCCGCCAGCTCACGGGGGAACTCGCCACCGTGCTCGATGACGATCTGTTGTGCGCAGCGGTGCAGGTTACGGGCACGGGCGTAGTAGCCCAGCCCAGACCACAGTGCGAGCACATCGTCGATCGGCGCTGCGGCCAGCGTAGCGATCGTCGGAAAGCGCTGCAGGAAGCGCTCGAAGTATGGGATCACGGTACTGACTTGAGTCTGCTGCAGCATGATTTCCGCAAGCCATACGCGATAGGGCTCACGCGGATGCTGCCACGGCAGATCATGACGACCGTGCGTGTCGAACCACTGCAGCAGGCGTTTGGAGAACGGCGCGGATTTCATTTCGGCACAGCCCGCTGCTGGGCAAGCCGTTCGATACCTTGAGAGGTTTGCACGGCCTCACGGCGCATGGCGCGATCGATCGCCCAGGGGCCGATCAATGGCGGCACCCAGAAGTCGGGCTCCAGTTCGGCGTTGAAGCGCAGGCAGGTCTGTTCGCCACAGGCATCCATCATCCAGACAGCGTGCCCGAAACGAAGATTGCTGTAAGCCGGCAGCACGGTCGCTTCCAGCCCGGCGGTGTCGCCAGCAGACAATGGGTGAATGTCTTGAACCTGCTGCAGATGCCGGCAGAAAAACGATACGCAGACGCGAATTCGTGTACGCAGACGTATGGATCCTGCTGCGGCGCCAGACAGTACTTCCACCTCTTCGATGGCGTTGTTGATCTGCGGCAAATTTGCAAAATCACTGAAGACACGAAAGCTGTCTGCCGCCGGCGAATTCAATCGCGCGCGCAGCGCGATCTGATAGCGACCGTTGTCATGGCTGATTTCCAGGTGTTCGATCGATTCTGCCGCGACACTGCCGGCTCCCATCATCAAGACGATACTGACACCGCCCCCCAGCCAGCGCGTCACTGTGCAGGGGCGGGCTCAGGCTCGGCAGCGGGCGCCGGTTGTTTCTTCTTTCCGAACAGCAGTTCGCCGAGTTTGTCGTTGATCTTTTCCTTGATTTCGTCTTCCCGGCCTTTCAGTTCATCGCGCAGTTTTTCTGTGGCTTTCTGTTTCAGCGCCGTTTCGACATCCAGCTTGTACTTCGGGTCGAACAGGCTGCCGCTGAGCTTTATCGGAATGGTCAGGCCCTTCAGTTCTTCGAGGCCCTTGCCGCCTTCACCGCGACTGGATTCCACCACGGTGGGCTGCGCGAGGTAGTTGATCGTTTCCTTGACCAGATCGATCTCGCCGGCGCCGGCCAGGCGGAACGCGGGGCTGGCGGCGCTGAGATCATCGGTTTTCAAAACGCCATTCACGATCTTGCCGCTGACCGAGATCGCGGAGAAGTCGGTTTCCTTGGGCGTGTCCTCGCTGTAATTCAGGTTGCCGGCAAGTGCGGCTTGGCCTTTTCTCAGGATTTGACCGAGGTTGAACCCTTTGACCGCCCCCTGCTCGAACTTCATCGAGACATCGCCATTAAGGGCGCGACGGACGTCGCCGACGGTCTGGCCATGACTGGTCAAGGCCAACGAGATGTTTCCCAGTCCGCTGACGTAATCCTTGCCGAGCAAGTCCTGTAGAAACGGGGCGGCCTTCAGCGCGGTCAGTTGTGTATTCAGCGTGTATGCAGGGGATTTTCCCGGAACAACGCGATTGCTGAGGCTGATATTGCCGCCGTACAGCTTGGCGCTGAGGTTCTGCTGCTTGGCGGCAGTCTTGCCGCTGCCGGATAGCTTCAGCTGCACATCGCTGAGCTTGAGGCCGTTGATCTTCAGTTGGCCGATATCGAGCGTGCCGTTGGCATTCAGCTGCTCGATGAGATCGGTAGGCAGGCGGATGCTGTTGATATCGCCATCCTTCTCGGCGCTCTTGCCCGCAGGGGTTTCCGCCGCTTTCGGCGGCAGATAACGATCGGCATCAATGCTGTCGATCTTCAGCGCAAACTCCGCGGCTGCCGTTGCGAAGTCGCGCACGGCCAGCATGCCGGTGACCTGGGTCTGGTCAAGCTGCAGCTTGAGATTGCGCAATCCCGCCGAGGTGAAGCTACCATCGTAGTCCGCGTTGAGGCTGGCCTGCGTCAGCGCGGTCTTGTCCGCGGTGTCGAGCGCCTGGTCGAGCTTGCTCAGCACGTCGCGTGGATTGAAGCTCGCAATGCTGATCGGTCCCGAGAGCTGCGGATGGTCGCCGGCTATGCCTTTGCCAAGGATGCTGGCCTTGAGTGCCAGCCCCAGGGCCTGGGCTTGCAGCGCATCGATCTTGAGCGTGCCCTGCTTCTGATCGACCGCGATGACGTTGCTGCTGAGTGCTACCTTCTGATTGCCGCCGGGGATCGACTTGCCGCCTATCGTGCCGTCGACTTTCAGCGAGGATAGTCCGAACAGCATCGCCTTCAGGTCGGCGTTGAGTTGGGCGCTGACCATCGCGGCGAGATCGAAGTCGGCATTTTTGGCCTGCAGCTTGATCGCCAGTTCATCGACAGACACCAGCTGCTTCAGCAGATCGGCAGCGACGCGGCCTTTCAGTTCGGTATCCAGCGCCATGTCGAAACCATTGCCCTTGAACGACAGCACCAGATCTTCGACCGTGACCGCCTGCTGATCGAGCTTGGGTGTGACGGTGCCGGCGAGCTTGAAGGTGCCCTTGAGGGGCGGTGCGGAGGACTCGATGCCCAGGCTGGTGGTTACGTCCACCGGCTCGCCGGGGCGGATATTGCCGGTCTTCAGTTGCAAGGGTGCGACGCGATATTGGCTCTTGGCTTGCGCATCCTGGTACTGGATCTCGGCCTCGTTGATCTCGAGCCCGCCGATATCCAGCGTGCTGAGATCGAAGCTGCTGCCGGGTTCGTCGGCTGGCGGTTCCTCGGGCTTTTTTTCCTGCGCTGCCAGCAGATCGTCCCAGTTGCTGCGCCCTTGCGCGTCCTTGGCGAGATTCAGGCGCAAGCCGTCCAGCTGCAAGGTACTGACCTGAATCTGCTTGTTGAACAACAGTGGCAGCAGCTTGACGCCGACGTTGACCTGGCCGACCTGTGCGAAGGGCTCGGCACCGAACCCGGAGGCATTGCCCAGCGTCGCATCCTTGATCGCGACTCGCAGCCATGGAAACACCTGCAGTTTGATGTCGCCGAGGCTCAGTTCGCGACCGGTCTCCTTCTTGACCACCTGTGCGATCTGGTCACGGTAATCGTTCGGATCGAACAGCAGCGGCAGCGCGATGGCCGCGGCGATCAACAGCAGCAACAGGCCGACAACGACGGACAGAACGATTTTCAGGGGCTTGGCCATGGCGAACTGACAGGAACGGGCAACGGGATCGCCAGTGTACGGCCTCGAGACTGGCCCGTGAATGAACCCGCAACGAGTGCCTGGCCTACGCCCGTACGCCCCTGCAATGCGTCAGCCGCCGCCAATTGCCTGCACGATCAACACCTCATCGCCGTCCTGCAGGGCGGTTTCCTGATGCCGGGAGCGCGGCACGATGTCACCGTTGAGTTCTACCGCGACGCGCTTGTGCGCCAGGTCCAGAGACTCCAGCAGTTGCTGGACGGACGCCGGTTCGGCCAGGGTCTGGGCCTCGCCGTTGACGATAAGGTTCATGCTGAATCAATCCCGGGGCTTGCTTTACAATAGGGTCCTGCCGGGCGGGTGTAGTTCAATGGTAGAACTTCGGCTTCCCAAGCCGATAGCGTGGGTTCGATTCCCATCACCCGCTCCAACTCTTTCAGCCGCTTGCGGCGCTCAGACATTAAAGCACATGGCAGCCGAAGACTTTCTTCATATCGCCGGCCGTGCATTTCGCTCCCGCCTTCTGGTCGGCACCGGCAAGTATCGTGACCATGCGGAAACCAAGGCGGCCATCGACGCGGCCGGTGCGGAGGTTGTAACGGTCGCCGTGCGGCGCACCAACATCGGCCAGAACGACGGCGAGCCCAATCTGCTGGAGGTCCTCCCACCGGACCGTTACACCATCCTGCCCAATACCGCAGGTTGCTACACCGCGGATGACGCGATCCGCACCTGCCGTCTCGCACGCGAACTGCTCGATGGGCATCGCCTGGTGAAGCTGGAGGTACTCGGCGACAGCCGCACGCTGTATCCGGACGTGCCGGCGACGCTGGCCGCGGCTGAAGTGCTGGTCCGCGAAGGCTTCGAAGTGATGGTCTACACCAGCGACGATCCCATCCTGTGCAAGCGCCTGGAGGAAATCGGCTGCGTGGCGGTGATGCCACTGGCGGCGCCGATCGGTTCAGGTCTCGGCATCCAGAACAAGTACAACATCCTGACCATCGTCGAAAACGCCAAGGTGCCGATCATTGTCGATGCGGGCGTCGGTACCGCATCGGATGCCGCCATTGCGATGGAACTGGGTTGCGATGGCGTGCTGATGAACACGGCGATCGCCGAAGCGCGTGATCCGGTATTGATGGCGAGTGCGATGCGGAAAGGGGTTGAAGCCGGGCGCGAAGCCTTCCTGGCAGGGCGCATGCCGCGCCGCCGTTTTGCCAGCGCCTCGTCGCCGCAAGAAGGCTTGCCCTACTGATCGCTGTTGCGGGCCACTCCACGGTGGCTGCGTGGAGACAAATGCATGAGTGACACCACACCAGCGGTTTATCTGCGCCAGATCCGTTCGTTTGTGCGCCGTGAAGGGCGCATGACCGACGGCCAGCAACGCGCGATGGCGGAGCTGTGGCCGCGCTACGGGGTTGAGACGCCGGCGCCGGCGGCGGTGCTGGCGCTGCCGGAGCTGTTTGGCCGCGATGCGCGCCGCGTATTCGAGATCGGCTTCGGCATGGGCGACTACCTGTATTCCCGGGTCGCCGCCGAGCCGCAAACCGATTTCTTCGGCGTGGAAGTCCATCGGCCGGGTGTCGGGCGTCTGCTGCATCGCGCTGCCGCGGTTGACGCACACAACCTGAAAGTCGCCAGTGACGACGCGGTCGAGGTGCTGCGCGACTGGCTGCCACCGGACAGCCTCGATGAGATCGTGATCCAGTTTCCCGATCCCTGGCACAAGAAGCGACATCACAAACGGCGCCTGGTCCAACCGGATTTCGTGCGCCTCGCGGTGTCGCGGCTGAAGCCGCAGGGGCAGTTGCTGCTGGCCACCGACTGGGAGCCCTACGCCGAGCACATGCTGGAAGTGCTCAACGCCGAGCCGCAGCTGCGCAATCAGGCGGCTGACGGCCGCTATGTACCGCGCCCGGAGAACCGCCTGAAGACCAAGTTCGAGCAGCGCGGCGAGCGCCTGGGTCATGCGGTATTCGATCTTGCGTACCAGCGCAGCTGAGCGCGCGCCGGTGAGTTTGGTGATACTTCGGGACCGCGCCTTGACTGGACTTGGGGTAATCTGAATCTCCAATGTCGCTCCTGCATCCCATCATCGGCATCACCGGCTCCAGCGGCGCGGGCACCAGCACCGCGGTGAAGGCGTTCACGCGCATGTTCCAGGCGCTGAAGGTCAAGCCCGCGCTGGTCGAGGGCGACGCGTTCCATGCCTATGACCGCCTGCAGGTACGCAAGACGCTGGAGCGCGCACGCATCCGCAGTGAGAACTTCTCGCTGTTCGGTCCTTCCGGCAATCATCTGGAGCGTCTGGAAACCCTGCTGCGCGAATACTGCGAGCACGGTACCGGTGTGATCCGCCACTACCTGCATACCGACGAAGAGGCGGAGGCAGCCGGTCAGGCCTCCGGCACGTTCACGCCGTGGGAACGTTTGCCTGACGACACCGATCTGCTGTTCTACGAAGGCCTGCATGGCGGCTATGTCGGCGACGATGCCGATATCGCCAGCCACATGGATCTGCTGGTCGGTGTGGTGCCGGTGATCAATCTGGAGTGGATCCAGAAGCTGTGCCGCGATACCGGCGAGCGTGGCTATGCTTCAGAAGAAGTGACGCAGACGATTCTGCGGCGCATGCCGGACTATGTGAATTACATCGTGCCGCAGTTTTCACGGACCGACGTCAACTTCCAGCGCGTGCCGCTGGTCGACACCAGCAATCCGTTTGCGGCGCGGGAAATCCCCAAGCCGGAGGAAAGCCTGGTGGTCATCCATTTCAGCGAGACTTCGCGCGTGTCGGTGAACATCGACAAGGTGATGCGCGACATTCCCGGCGCGTCGCAATCGCACGAGCGCACCTTGATCGTCCCCGGCCCGATGCTCGGGCGATCGGTCGAAGCCTTATTGACCCCTGCGGTGAAACGCCTGCTGGATGCACGCGACGCCGCCAGTACCTGAGCGGAGATCGCATGCAGCAGCGCCTGTTGGGCCGTACCGGCATCTCGGTCAGCGCGATCGCGCTGGGCACCATGACCTGGGGTGAGCAGAACTCCGAGGCCGAGGCCCATCAGCAGATGGATCTCGCGGTCGCCAGCGGCGTCAATCTGTTCGATGCGGCAGAAATGTATCCGGTGCCACCGAAAGCGGAAACGCAGGGACGTACCGAGGCATACATCGGCAGCTGGCTGAAACAGCGTGGACGTCGTGACGACCTTGTGCTGGCCACCAAAGTGATTGGCCCCGGCATGTTCCCCTATCTGCGCGGTGGTCCGCGGCTGGATCGTGCGCAGGTGCTGGCGGCATGCGAGACCAGTCTGCTGCGCTTGCAGACCGACTACATCGATCTGTATCAGGTGCATTGGCCACAGCGGCCGGTCAACAGTTTCGGCAAGCTCAACTACGTGCATAGCGATGTCGAGGGCCCCGCCATCGAGGAGACGCTGAGCGCGCTCGCGGAGCTGGTGCAGCAGGGCAAGGTGCGTCATGTCGGCATTTCCAATGAAACGCCGTGGGGGCTGTCCGAGTACCTGCGCCTGCACCGCGAACAACGACTGCCGCGTGCGGTGTCGATCCAGAATCCCTACAGCCTGTTGAATCGCAGTTTCGAAGTCGGCCTCGCCGAGTTCGCGCATCGCGAGCAGGTGGGCCTGCTGGCGTATTCGCCGCTGGCCTTCGGCATGCTCTCAGGGAAATATCTGGATGGCGCGCGCCCTGCGGACGGGCGTTTGACCTTGTTCTCGCGCTTTTCCCGTTACAACGGCGCGCAGGCGGAAGCGGCCACGCGCGCCTATGTCGAACTGGCGCGCACGCACCGTCTGGATCCGGCGCAGATGGCACTGGCCTGGGTTCACAGCCGGCCGTTCGTCACGGCGACAATCATCGGCGCGACCACCCTGCCACAGCTGCGCAGCAATCTCGCCAGCGCGGAACTGCAACTGTCCGATGCGGTGCTCGACGGCATTGAAGCGATCCACCGTCGCTACACCATTCCCTGTCCGTAGCGGCGGGGCGGAACTCCCGGTGTTTCATACGCTTGCATGGTTTGCTTGAGGCCTGCGGTTGAAGCCTGCCGGCAAGCGGCGTAGAACAGGGGGCAGCGTCACCCGTGTGGCGCGGGAGGTGCGCAATGGCGGAATGGCTGCAGGATCCCTCGGTCGGGCAGTGGTTCAGGACTGACGACGAACCGTTCGAGATCGTCGGTGTCGACGTACAGGCGGAAGTGGTGCTGGTGCAGCACTACGACGGCACCCTGGAAGAGTTCGATTTCGATACCTGGCTGGAGCTGTCGGCCCAGCCATGCGCACCGCCGGAAGATTATTCAGGTGCCCTGGATATCGAGCCCGACGATTACGGATTGGAACGCGAAGCGCTGTCGCCACGGTCTGCCCGCGGCGGCAATCCACTCGACGAGCTGGATCTGGGCGAGTGGTAAACCCTGCGTCACCGACGGAGAGCTGACATGTGGTTTCCCGCGCTGAAGACACCGCAGCTGCCGGCCGCGTTCAACTACACCCTCGACGATGGGCTGCTGATCCTGGTGCGGCCATTGCGCGCCGACGATGGGCCGCGACTGCGGGAAGGATATCGGCGGCTGTCGCAGCTCGCGCGGCGTCGCCGCTTTGGCAGTGAAGACCTGACCGAGCTGTCCGATCAGCAGCTGCAGCAACTGGTGGGCATCGATCAGCGCAATCATGTTGCCTGGGGCGCTGCCAATCTCGAAAAGCCGGACGAGCCGGGGATCGGCGTCGCGCGCTTCATCCGCCTGAATGGCGAGCCGGCCGCGGCCGATGTCGCGATCACCATCGCCGACGACTATCAGGGACGCGGTGCCGGGTTCGTGCTGCAGGCCTGCCTGCATCTGAGCGCTCATCGGCTTGGACTGCGGACCTTCTATTACGACGTGGCCTCGGACAACGAGCGCATCATCAAGCAGCTGAAGCTGATGGGTGCAATGCACGCCGGCCGCGCGGACAACGTCGATCGCCTGCGTCTGCCGGTCTACCACCGGGCCTGGGATGTGCCGGACGGCAATCCGATCGGGCGGCGCTTCGCCGCCGTGTTCAAGCGGCTGCAGCGGGTGGAGGCGGTTGCCGCGTAAGCCAGCGGATCAGCAGCAGCGCCGGAATACCCAGGGCCGAGGTATAGAGAAAGAAACCGGGATAGCCGATCGCTTCGACCACGTAACCCGAGAACCCGCCGAGCAGTTTGCCGGGCAGCGTGAACAGCGACGAGAACAGCGCGTATTGGGTCGCGGTGTAAGCGGTATTGGTGAGGCTGGACAGATAGGCGATGAACGCCGAGCCGGCAAACCCGGAAGCGAGATTGTCGGCACTGATCACCAGCGCCAGCCCGCCGATGCCGGGCGCATCGGTGAGCGCCAGCAGCATGAAGCAAAGATTGCTGGCGATCACCAGGACACCCCCCGCGACCAGCGAGCGTGCTGCGCCGAACCTTGCGACGGCAATGCCGCCCACGAACGCGCCGATGATGGTCATCACCACGCCAAAGCCCTTGGCGATTGCCGCGACTTCCTTCAGCGTGTATCCCAGCGACAGATAGAACGGATTGGCCATCACCCCCATGGTGATGTCGGTCAGCCGGAACAGCCCGACGAACGCCAGGATCAGCACCGCCAGTTTCAGGCCGTTGCGCTCGAAGAAATCCACGAACGGACAGACGATTGCGCCCACGAACCAGGCGCCGGCGCGCTGCAGCGGCACGGGCCAGCTCGCGCGTCGCGCCAACCAGTCGCTGACACGCTGTTCGAGTTTTACCGGTTGTGCGTCGCCACGCGGCCGCGGCTCGGGCACCAGCAGCGTGGTGATGAAGCCCACGCCTACCAGCAGCGCCATGACGCGATAGGCGTAGTGCCAATCGTACTCGGCGGCCAGATACAGGCAGCCGGCACCGGCGACGATCAGCGCCAGACGGTAGCCGAGCTGGTAGGCGGCGGACATCGCGCCCTGCATCCGCTGTTCCACCGCTTCGATGCGCCAGGCGTCGATCACGATGTCCTGCGTCGCGGATGAAAACGCAACGATCAGCGCGCACCAGACCATGGTCTGCAACTGCGTCGCCGGATCATGTGCGGAAATGCCGAACAGACCGGCCGCCAGGCCGCATTGCGCCAATACCATCCACGCGCGCCGGCGGCCCAGCAGTCGCGTCAGGACCGGGACCGACAGGCGATCAATCACCGGCGCCCAGAAAAACTTGATCGAGTAGGTGATGCCAACCCAACTCAGCATGCCGATGGTCTTGGCCTCGATCCCGGCCTGGGCCAGCCATGCGGACAGCGTCGAAAACACCAGCAGGAACGGCAGGCCGGCGGAGAATCCCAGGAACAGCATCGCCAGCACGCGTGGCTGCGCGTACAGCGCCATCCCTTCGCGCCAGCTGGGTGCTGCCTCAGAGGTCATAGTCGAGAATCAGCGGCGCATGATCGGAAAAGCGCGTGTCCTTGTAGACGCGCGCGGCGCGAATGCGCTCGCGCAGGCCGGGCGTCACGATCTGGTAGTCAATGCGCCAACCGACATTGTTGGCCCAGGCATTGCCGCGATTGCTCCACCAGGTGTAGGCCTCGCCTTCGTGCTCCGGGTACAGCGCGCGATAGCCGTCCACCCAGCCGAACTCCTGGAACAGTTCGTCGAGCCAGGCGCGCTCATGCGGCAGGAAGCCGGAATTCTTCTGGTTCGAGCGCCAGTTCTTGAGATCGATATTGCGATGCGCGATGTTCCAGTCGCCGCAGAGTACATATTCGCGGCCGTTGCCGATCCATTCCTGCAGCATCGGCCGGAAGAACTGCAGGAAGCGGTCCTTGCTGGCCTGGCGTTCCGGCCCCGACGAGCCTGAAGGCAGATACAGCGACGCCACCGACAGCTTGCCGAAGCGCGCTTCGAGATAGCGGCCTTCGGCGTGGAATTCCGGCTCACTGAGATGGCTGATGATCTCGTCGGGCTTCTTGCGCGAATAGATCGCGACGCCGGCATAGCCCTTCTTCTGCGCACTGTTCAGCGCCACATGCCAGCCTTCCGGAAAGAAGGTCGGGTCGCCTTCGAGGTCGCCGGGTTGTGCCTTGGTCTCCTGAATGCAGAGCACATCGGCGTCCTGCAGCGGCAGCCAGTCGAACAGGCCCTTGCGGGCGGCGGAACGGATACCGTTGGTGTTGAGGCTGATGATGCGCACGGAGTCGGTCTGTACTAATAGAATGCGCGCATCTTAGAGCATTCATCCTGGTTGCCATGCACGAGTATCAGCGCACATTTCTGAATCTGGCCCTTGAACACGAGGTGCTCAAGTTCGGCTCCTTCACCCTCAAGTCCGGGCGCGTCAGCCCGTATTTCTTCAATCTGGGAAAGATCTCCAGCGGCGCTGCGATCCGCATGCTGGGCCAGGCCTACGCGCAGGCACTGAACGACGCTGGCCTCGACTATGAAATGCTGTTCGGGCCGGCCTACAAGGGTATTCCGCTGGTGACCACCGTGGCCTGCGCGCTGGCCGAGCGAGGCCGCGATCTGCCATACGCCTACAACCGCAAGGAAGCCAAGGATCACGGTGAGGGCGGTGTGCTGGTCGGTGCCGCGCCGCGGGGCCGCGTGGTGATCGTCGACGACGTGCTGACCGCCGGCACCGCCCTGCGCGAAGCGGTGGCATTGTTGCGGGCTGCCGGCAGCGAGCCGGTGGCCGCAGTGATTGCACTGGATCGTCAGGAGCGCGGTGCCAGCGGCCGCTCGGCGGTGCAGGAGATGGAAGCCGAGAGCGGCATCCGCGTGATTCCGCTGGTGACGGTGCAGACGGTGCTGGAATACCTCAGTGCCGGTGCGGCCGACGCGGCAACGGTCGCGGCGATCCGTGATTACCAGGCGCAGTACGGCGTTACCGCATAATGAGGTGTCCCTGAAGGAGCAGCGAAATGCGTTCCATGCTGAGCGGTTGGCTGGTCGCCCTGATGCTGGGGTTGAGTGCGCTTTCGACCGCCGAGGCGCAGAACAACGGCAAGAAATTCCAGTGCTGGACCGATGACAAGGGCCAGCGCGCCTGTGGTGACCGGGTGCCGCCGCAATACGCGCAGCGTGAGCGGCAGGTGTTCGACGCCAATGGCCGTGTGGTCGAGGTCAAGCCGCGACAGAAGACGCCGGAGGAAGTCGCCGAACTGGAGCGCCAGGCCAAGGCCGCGGCGGAGCAGCGGCAGCGCGACGAGGTCCAGCAGTCCTATGACCGCTTCCTGCTGTCGACCTTCAATACGCCGAAGGAACTGGAAAAGATGCGCGATGATCGCATCGCGACCATCGACGGCCGTCTCGGCTTGGCCGAAAAATCAGTCGCCGACAATGAAGCCGCGCTGCACAAGCTGCGTGAGCGCGCCGCGGCGGCGGAGAAGGACGGCAAGGCGGTGCCGGAGCGGATGGCGAAACAGATCCGGCAGTTCGAGACCACGCTGCGCGACAATCAGGCCGGTATCGCGCAGATGCGGGCCGAGCGGCTGCAGATCGACACCAAATTTGCCGCCGACCTCGAACGCCTGAAGATCTTGCGCGGTACCGTCACGGTGCCGGCCGCGCAATAGCGTTCGGCGCGGCAAATCCTCAGCCGCGGATCAGGGTGCCGATGCCGTCGTCGGTGAACAGCTCCAGCAGGGTGGAGTGGTCGAGACGGCCGTCGATGATGTGTGCCGAGCGTACACCGCGGTTGACGGCATCCAGCGCGTAACGAACCTTCGGCACCATGCCGCCATGGATCGTGCCGTCGGCGATCAGCGCTTCGACCTGCGGCACGGTCAAACCCGTCAGGATCTTGTTGTTCCTGTCGAGCACGCCCGGCGCATTGGTCAGGAAGATGATCTTCTCGGCCTGCAGCACCGCGGCGAGCTTGCCGGCAGCGACGTCGGCATTGATGTTGTAGGCCTCGCCGTTCTCGCCGACGCCCACCGGCGCGATCACCGGAATGAAGCCGCCGGCTTCGAGGTGCGTGACCACGCGCGGATCGATCTTTTCGACTTCACCGACCTGGCCGATGTCCTTGCCGCTGGACAGCGTCATCTTGCGCGCGTGGATCAGGCCGCCGTCCTTGCCGGTCAGGCCCACCGCGCGGCCGCCCTGCTGATTCAGCGCGGCGACCACGGCCTTGTTGACCAGCCCGCCCAGCATCATTTCGACCACGTCCATGGTGTCGTCGTCGGTGACGCGCATGCCTTCGATGAACTCGCTTTTCTTGCCGAGCCGTTCGAGGTGCGCACCGATCTGCGGGCCGCCGCCGTGCACCACCACCGGGTTCATGCCGACCGCTTTCATCAGCACGATGTCGCGCGCAAACGACGCGATCATGGTGTCGTCCTTCATCGCGTTGCCGCCGTACTTGACCACGATGGTCTTGCCGGAGAAGCGACGGATATAGGGCAGCGCCTCGGTCAGGACGCGGGCGGTGGTCTGGGCGTGGGTGAGATCAATGGGCATGAATGAGGTTCCGCTCGCTGTCAGTGCCGGCCGGTGGAGCCAAAGCCGCCTTCGCCGCGCTCGCTGGCGCCGAATTCGGTGACGATTTCGAAATCAGCCTGTACCACCGGCACGAACACCAGCTGCGCGATGCGCTCGCCGGGATTGACCACGAAGGGTTCGCGGCCGCGGTTCCAGCACGAGACCATCAACTCGCCTTGATAGTCGGAGTCGATCAGGCCGACCAGATTGCCGAGCACGATGCCGTTCTTGTGACCGAGACCGGAGCGCGGCAGGATCACTGCGGCCAGATTGGGGTCGGCGATATGGATCGCCAGCCCGGTCTTCAGCAGGGTGGTATCGCCGGGGTTCAGCGTCAGCGCGCCGTCGAGGATCGCGCGCAGGTCGAGGCCGGCGGCACCGTCGGTGGCATACGCGGGCAGCGGAAATTCGCTGCCGACGCGCGGGTTCAGGATCTTGAGCTGGATGTTCTTCTTCATTCGTCTGGTCGCTGGCGGCCCTGGCAGGAAAAGGGGAGTGGCGGGTATTCAGCCGCGCGTGGCGCGATAGCGTTCCGCGATCAGGTTCACCAGATCGCGCGCGAGTTCGGCCTTCGGCGCCTGCGGCAATTCGCGCTCGCCATCGGCCCAATAGACGTTGAGTGCGTTGTCGTCGCGGTCGAAGGCGCGACCGTTGCCGACCCAGTTGGCGGCGATCAGGTCCAGTTGCTTGCGTTCGAGTTTGCCGCGCGCATGCTCGGCGAGTTTTTCGGTTTCGGCCGCAAAGCCGACCATGAACAATTGCGGCTGCGCCGCGCGCACGCTGGCCAGAATGTCCGCGTTCTTGACCAGATCCAGATTCATCGAATCGCTGTGCTTCTTGATCTTTTCCGGCGCCACGGCATCGACGCGGTAATCGGCAACGGCGGCAGTACCGATAAACAGGTGAGCCCCTTGCGCCGCCTGCAATGACTGCGTCTGCATCTGCGCCGCAGTCTCGACATCGATGCGGGTGACGCCGGAAGGCGTGGGCAGCGCGGTCGGGCCGCTGATCAGCGTGACCTGCGCACCGAGCCGTGCCAGTGACGCGGCCACGGCATAGCCCATCTTTCCGGAGGAGCGATTGGTGATGAAGCGCACCGGATCGATCGGTTCACGGGTCGGGCCCGCGGTCACTACCGCGTGCAACCCCTGCAGCGGCCCATCGCAGAGCAGCGCGACCACGGCATCGCGAATCTGCGTCGGCTCCCACATGCGGCCGTCGCCGGTTTCGCCACAGGCCTGACTACCGCTGCCGGGGCCGAGCACGGTGACTTCGCGCGCGCGCAGCGTGTCCAGATTCTGTTGCGTCGCCGGATGGGTCCACATCAGGCGATTCATGGCGGGCGCGACGGCCAGCGGCCGGTCGCTGGCCAGGCACAGGGTGCTCAGCAGGTCATCGGAAAAGCCCTGTGCCAGCTGGGCCAGATGATTGGCGCTGGCCGGCGCGATCAGGATCAGATCGGCCCAGCGTGCCAGTTCGATGTGGCCCATCGCCGCTTCGGCGGCTTCGTCGAACAGGCCGTGGCGTACCGGATGCCCGGAAAGCGCCTGAAAGGTCAGCGGCGTGACGAACGCACGTGCGCCCTCGGTCATCACCACCTGCACCTCGGCACCGACTTCGCGCAGCCGGCGCACGAGGTCCGCGGCCTTGTAGGCGGCGATGCCGCCGGTCACGCCGAGCAGGATGCGGCGACCGGCCAGAGGCGTTGACGGGCTTGCGACTGGGATTTGCATGGCGCCATTCTAGCGGCGGCGATTCGCGATTAGGGGGAAAACTTCATGGCGATTAGCGACTGGCCGGCGTCAGAGCGCCCGCGGGAGAAGCTGCTGGAGCAAGGGGCCGCGGCCCTGTCCGACGCCGAGTTGCTGGCGATCTTTCTGCGCACCGGCGTGGCCGGCAAAACCGCCGTCGATCTGGCGCGTGAACTGCTGGCGCATTTCGATGGCCTGCGTGGCTTGCTGAAAGCGTCGCGCAAGACCTTCTGTGCGGAGAAAGGCCTCGGTGCTGCCAAATATGCGCAACTGCAGGCGGTACTGGAAATGGCGCGTCGTCATCTCGGTGAAGAGCTGCGCCGTGGCGCAGCGCTGAGCGACCCGCAGGCTGCGGCCCGGTATCTCAGCGCCCGGCTGCGGGATCTCGAACACGAGGTATTTGCTGCCCTGTTCCTCGATACCCAGCATCGCGTGCTGGCATTCGAGGAACTGGCACGCGGCACCATCGACGGTGCTGCGGTCTATCCGCGGGAGGTGGTCAAGGCGGCGTTGCGGCATAACGCTGCGGCGGTGATCTTTGCGCACAACCATCCCAGCGGTGTCGCCGAGCCCAGCAGCGCCGACCGGGTCCTGACCACACGACTGCAGCAGGCGCTCAACGGCCTGGATATCCGGGTACTGGATCATCTGGTGGTGGGCGAAGGCGCGCCGGTGAGCTTTGCCGAACGCGGCTGGCTATAAATGCCGAAGTCGGGCAAATTCTCGGTCGATTCAGCCGTCCGCAGGCCGATTCCGCTTTATTTGCTTCCGGGTCTTGCTCTGGCCGGGGAGGGCTGGCACAATTGCGCCCCTTTTGCGCGGCCTGCTGGTTGCGCGCTATCAGTTAATCCCCGGGGTTTGGGTCATGTCGAAAGTCTGTCAGGTCACCGGCAAGCGGCCGATTACCGGTAACACGGTGTCGCATGCCAACAATCATCGCCGCCGTCGTTTTGAGCCGAATCTGCATCACAAGCGCTTCTGGCTCGAGTCGGAAAAGCGTTTCGTGAGCCTGCGCGTGTCCGTAAAGGGCATGCGCATCATCGACAAGAAGGGCGTGGAGCTGATCGTCTCCGAATTGCGCGCCCGCGGCGAGAAGGTGTAAGTCATGGCCCGTAAGAGAGACGTTGAGAAAATCCGTCTGGTGTCGACCGCCGATACCGGCTACTTCTACACCACGACCAAGAACCGCAAGAACACGCCGGACAAGTTCGAGTTCATGAAGTACGACCCGGTCGTGCGCAAGCACGTCGCGTTCAAGGAAGCGAAGATCAAGTAATGCGGTGCGGCTTCGGCCGCGCCGTGTTACCGCCCCGCTTGCGGGGATGCAAAAGCCCGCCACTCCGGCGGGCTTTTGCCGTTTCAGGTCGGGCAGAGGCCCGAATGTTCCGGACTTGTTCCTGCTCGGTTCGTTGAGCGCTCATGATCCTTGTCCTACAGTTCGCCCAGCCATGACGACGACCCTTGGTTCCGATAGCAACACCGCGTTTGCGCAGGCCCTGATCCAGGCCGGCCAGCTGTTCCACCAGCGTGGCTGGGTTCCCGCCACCGGCGGCAATTTCTCGGCGCGCCTGGCGGCCGAGCGGATGCTGATCACTGCGTCCGGTTGCCACAAGGGCGAGCTGGGCGAGCAGGATTTCCTGATGGCCGATCTGGACGGCAAGCCGATCGCCAGTGTACGCAAGGCCTCCTACGAGACCCTGCTGCACTGCCAGCTGTATCGCCACGATGCGGCGATCGGTGCGGTACTGCATACGCATTCGATCGCCAACACGGTGCTGTCGCTGCAGTTGCCGGCGATCCGGCTGGCCGGTTACGAGCTGCTGAAGCTGCTGCCGGGGATCTCCACGCACGATGCCGTGGTCGAAGTGCCGGTCTTTACCAACGATCAGGACATTCCCCGTCTTGCAGCGACGGTGGATGCCCATATGAAGCGTCATCCGCAGATGCCGGCGTACGTGATCGCCGGCCACGGCCTCTACGCCTGGGGTGCCGATGTGGCGCAGGCGCGCTGGCGGGTCGAGGCGCTGGAGTTCATGTTCGAGTGTGAGTTGCACCGTCACCGCAAGGGAGTAAGCCCATGACCACATTGACCGTTTTTGCCGACAACGATGCGCGGACCGCGCTGGGCGTCTATACCGACGTCGAGGAAATCCGCGCGCAACTGGCGGCCATTGACGTCGAGTTCGAGCGCTGGGATGCCTCGCGGGAACTGGCACCGACCGCCGGCCAGGACGAAGTGGTCGAGGCCTATCGCGACGCGATCGAGCGCCTGAACCAGAAGTACGGCTTCGTCAGCATCGACGTGGTGGCCATGCATCCGGATCACCCGCAGCTCGAGGCGATGCGCGGCAAGTTTCTGGCCGAGCACACGCATGACGATTTCGAGACGCGCTTCTTCGTCGACGGCTCCGGCATGTTCTACATCCGCGCCAACGGCAAGGTGTACATGACCGAGTGCACGCGCGGCGACCTGATCAACCTGCCGGCCAAGCTGACGCACTGGTTCGACATGGGGCCGAAGCCGTTCTTCAAGGCGATCCGCTTCTTCCGCATTCCGGAAGGCTGGGTCGGCAACTTCACCGGCGACACCATTGCCGATCGCTTTCCGCGATACGAGCGTGCGGCGTGATCAAGGCCATCGTTACCGATATTGAGGGCACCACCTCCTCGATCGATTTCGTGCATCAGACGCTGTTCCCCTATGCGAAGGCGCATCTGCGCGCCTTCCTGAAGGCGCATGGTGGTGACGATGCAGTGCAGCGGGTGCTGGACGACGTCGAGCAGGTGATCGGGCAGGAGCTGTCCGTGGACGAGGCCGCCGACGTGCTGGAGCAGTGGATCGCCGAAGATCGCAAGCTGACGCCGCTGAAGACCCTGCAGGGGATGATCTGGCGTGTCGGTTACGAAAGCGGCGAACTGAAAGGCCATGTCTACCCGGACACGCCCGAGTCTCTGCGGCGCTGGCATGGCGAGGGCCGTGCGCTCTACGTGTACTCGTCGGGCTCGGTGGACGCGCAGAAGCTGATCTTCGGGCACACCGAGTACGGCGATCTCACGCCGCTGTTCTCCGGCTACTTCGACACCCGCATCGGCGGCAAGCGCGAGGCAGCTTCGTATCGCGCGATCCTGGCGCAGATCGGCCTGCCGGGCGACGCGGTGCTGTTCCTGTCGGACATCGGCGAGGAGCTGGACGCCGCCCGCGCCGCGGGCATGGTCACCTGCCAGCTCCTGCGCGACGACAAGGCGGTCGCCAGCGCGGCGCATCCGCAGGCTGCCAGCTTTGCGGCCGTGAGCGTCTGAGCGCTGTGCCTGCCTGCCGCACCGGATGACGGTCTCAGTGCAGGTTGACGATCTTCGGAACCGGCAGCAGCGATAGGGTCGGCATCGCTGCTTGAGCCTGCTGCTGCTTGGCAGCGGCGCAGCTCGCGTTGAGCCAGTGGGAGAGTTGCTGCCAGGGCTGCTGCCAGCCGCGCGCCTGATAGCGGCGCAGCAGTTCGCCGGGCGGCAGCAGTGTGGCGCGCCTGAAGTTGCGGCGGTAGTCGGGCAGGCGCTGTGCTTGCGGCACGACGCTGTCGGTGGTCTGCGAGGCGGCCTGGATGAAATCGTGCGCACAGGCGTGACTGACCAGGAATCGTGCATCGCGGCTGGCATGCCGGAACTGGCGGAATTCACGGGTGAAGTCGAACAGGGCCGTGGACAGGTCGCTGACCTCCTGAGCGCCGGTCGTGGCGGTGGGCTCCGCTACCGGGTGCATGATCCAGCAGGCGGCGGCGTAGTGGTGGGTCCAGGCCCTGAGCGCCAGGCGCGGCAAGGTGGCGCGCTCGCAGTGATGGTGGTTTTCCGGAAACCGCAGCTCGGCCCACAGGCTGCGCCGGCTGATGATCGACGAGGCATGCAGTTGCGCCGGCCCGAGCAGGCGGCAGATCAGGGTGGAGCGATCGGCCAGCGTGACCTGTGCGGGGCCGGTGAATGCGAGTGGCCTTGCAGGGTCTCTCCGGTACTGCGGGCAGGTCCACGGTGTCAGGACCACGGAATCGCAGAGCACCAGATCGGGGTCGTCGCGATGGATGATGCCGCGTAGTTCGGATACCGCTCCGGGAGCGAGCTGTTCGCTGCTGTCGAGCAGCCAGACGAAGTGGCCGCGCGCGGCATCGAGCATCAGGTTGTACAGGCTGCCACGGCTGGCGAGCCGTGGGCGCTGCAGTCGCCGGATCTCTCCATCCCAGTGCGGTCGCTGCAGCGTGCTGTCGTCGAACAGCAGGACCTCCACTCCGGCACCGGCCTGCGCTGAAATCGATGCCAGGCATCGTCTGCGATGGGCGGTCTCGCCGGTGGCGACCAGGATGCTGAGCCACGGGCTTGTGGAGCAGGGCGAGTAACGATCCATCTGCGTCACTGGCGCTTGCCGCGCCCGGCCTTACCGCGCTTCATGCGGTTGGGCTTATCATTCTTTTCATGACAAGAGACTTTCTTGGGGCGACCGATCCGGCGTGCGGGCAGTCCGTCGGCGCCGTAGCGCTCGGCAAACAGGACCTGGGGTTTCATGCCCACGGCTTCGGCGAGCAGCCTTTCCATATTGGGATAAGGGGCTTTGAACACGTGATACAGGCACTGGCGGGTCACGCCATGCGCGTGGGCGAGGCCGGCCAGCGTCTGGCCCTGCAACTGCAGCCGGTAGATGACCCAGCCGCGCCGTTTTTGGGGGTCTCCGAGGATCGCGCTGGGGGCGGTACTGGTGTCCATGGTCGCGCCCACCATAGGTTGCTTAAAGACTACCTGTCAAGGGATTACTGGGTGCTTATTGAGGCCTTTATCGTTGCTTTTAGTGCCCTTTTTAATGCGATGACGTCTCGCCATGGCCACTGAGGGTGGTGAATTGCATCGCCGCCTGCGCACCGCGCGGATCTCCAGCGGACTGACGCAGAGCGAGCTGGCGTCGATCGCCGGCGTCGCGGTCAACACCGTCAAGCAATACGAGAGCGGGCGGATCAAGCCAGGGGCGGATGCCTTGGCGGGCTATGCACGCGCCGGCATCGAGCTGCGGTATCTGCTGCTGGGCGAAGGCTCACCGATGCGGGCCGTCTATCCGGAGACAACGGCGGCGGTAGCGCTGCAGATTGGCGAAGGGGTGGCCGCCTGGCACGGCGAAGTCGCGATCACCCGGGTTGTCGAAACGATGCTCGCGATCGTCGCGAGCCTGGACAGCAGTTGCGCGGCGGCGGGCCTCGCCCTGACGCCCCCCAAGCGGGTTCAGGTGGTGCAGGCCTTGTTCGAGGAGGCGCTTGAATCGGGCGAATTGCCGCGCGCAGCCACCGTGCTGAGGTTCGTCAAAGCCGCGAGTGGCGGCGGCTAGCGGCGGCCACTCACGCCAGTTTCTGCGGCCAGCCGTAGCGGGCGTCGCCAATCACCAGAAAGGTCGGATTCAGCAGCGAGTCTTTCTCGTTGTAGCGCAGCGGCGTCAGTTCCGGCGTACGCAAGACCAGGCCGCCGGCCTGCTCGACGATGCACTGGCCGGCCGCGGTATCCCATTCCGAAGTGGGGCCGGTGCGCGGGTACAGATCGGCCTCACCCGCCGCCACCTCGCAGAATTTCAGCGACGACCCGCGGCTGACGGCGTCATGCGCGGGTGCCTTGGCGAGGAACGCTGCCAGGGCGGCGTCCTTGTGCGATTTGCTGATGACCCAGCGCGGCTGCGCCGGCACCTTGCGGGTCTGGATGGCACTGCGCTGGCCTTGTCGCCACTGAAACGCACCGACACCCTGCGCGCCGGCATAGGTGAGATCGAGCGCCGGGGCATGCACGACGCCGAGCACGGCCACGCCCTGCTCGATCAGCGCGATGTTCACGGTGAACTCGTCGTTGCGCTTGATGAATTCCTTGGTGCCATCGAGTGGATCCACCAGCCAGTAGCGCTGCCAGTTTCTGCGCGTGGCGTAGGGGATCTCGGCATCTTCCTCCGACAGCAGCGGAATCTCGGGCGTCAGCGCCAGCAAGGCGGCGGCGATATGCCGGTGTGCGGCCAGATCCGCTTGCGTCAGCGGCGACGCGTCGGCCTTGTGGCTGACTTCGATATGGCCGCGATAGATCGCAAGAATGCGCTCGCCGGCTTCGATGGCGATGCGGACGATGGCGTCGAACAGCGGTGCGGGTGTGCTCATGGTTTTATGATACGGGGATGCAAGACCTTACCAAGCCCCCCGAGCCGGCGAACCTGGACTGGTCGCGGATCGAATGGGTCATCCTCGACATGGATGGCACGATCCTCGATCTCGCGTTCGACAATTATTTCTGGCGCGAACTGGTGCCCACGCGTTACGCCGAAAAAAACGGCCTGACGGTGAAGCATGCACGCGAGGTGCTGGCACCGAAATTCCTGGCGATCGAACACACCTTGCCGTGGTATTGCACCGACCACTGGAGTGAAGTCACCGGACTCGACATGGCGGCGCTGAAGCACGAGATCCGTGATCGCATCGGCCCGATTCCCGGCGCCGAGGATTTTCTGGCGGCGGTGCGCGCGTCCGGGCGCAAGCTGTGGCTGGCGACCAATGCCCATCAGGACAGCTGGCGCTTGAAGCTCGAATACACCGGATTTGCGCACTATTTCGACGAGATCATCTGCTCGCACAGCTTCGGCTATCCGAAGGAGGACGCGCGATTCTGGGATGCGATGCAGCAGGCGCATCCGTTTGCGCCGCAGCGGGCCCTGTTCGTCGATGACAGCCGGCCGGTACTGGAGGCCGCGCGCGCCTACGGCATCGGGCAGGTGATCGCCGTGCGCAAGCCGGACAGCGGCCAGCCGGAGCGGGCGATGCCGGGCTTGGAGTCGGTGTTCGATCTGGGGCGACTGCCGCGGCCCTGAAGCGGGCGCACGAACCTGGCGCGGGTCAGGACTCGGAGTGCGTGCCTGCGGTGGCTCGCTGCGAGTGCGCGCTGTTGTTTTCCTGCTGTTGCAGCCACTTGCGTACGCGTGCGGCATCGGCAAAGCGGGTCAGCGTACCGGTGGAGTCGAGAAACACCATCACCAGCGGCCGATCCTCGACCTGGGCCTGCATCACCAGGCAGCGCCCGGCTTCATTGGTGAACCCGGTCTTCTGCAGGCCGATCTCCCAGTCTCCGTCGTAGCGGATCAGGCGATTGCTGCTGCCGAAGGTCAGCGCGCGCCGGCCCGCTTTGACGGTGTGCTCCTTGCTCGTCGAAAAGCTGCGGATCAAGGGCTTGGTGTACGCGGCATTGGTCAGGCGCACCAGATCGGAAGCACTGGAGACATTGCGGCTGGAGAGCCCGGTGGCGTCGGCAAAGTGCGATTGGTGCATGCCCAGCGCGCGTGCCTTGCGATTCATGGCGGTGACAAACGCGACGCTGCCGCCTGGATAGTTGCGGCCGAGCGCCGATGCGGCGCGGTTCTCCGAGGACATCAGCGCCAGCAGCAGCAAATCCTCGCGCGACAGTTGGGTGCCCACCGCCAGGCGCGATTGCGAATGCTTTTCGGTGTCGACGTCCTGCTGCGTGATTTCCAGCAGCTCGTCCAGGGGCTGCTGCGCTTCGACCGCCACCAGCGCGGTCATCAGCTTGGTCAGCGATGCGATGGGAAGGACGGCTTCGCTGTTCTTCGAGAACAGCACTTCCTGGGTCTGTTGATCGACGATCAGTGCGACGCTGGATTTCAGCGCCAGTTCGTCCGGCGTGCTGCGCAGCCCCAACTGCTGGCCGATGGTCAACGGCAGGGGCTTATACGCTGCATGGCTGGCGGCCTTGCGCAGCTTTGCCTTGCTGGCCTTCTTCTGCTTGCTGCCGCTCGCAGCTTTCTTTGTTTTCTGGGACTTCTTCGCTTTCTGAGCGGCCGCTTTTTTTGCCGGCTTTTTTGCGGTGCTGGCGGTTTTGGCGGCGCTCGCCGCCTGCGTGCTGGCGGGTGACTGGGTTTTCGTTTCGGCGGCAATGGCCGGACTGGAGAGCAGCGCGCACAAGGCCAGTGCCAGAGCCCCATGCATGTGGTGCCGCCGCGTCATGCGGCAATCCTTCAGCTTCTGCATCCCAGTCGCGTCCCGGTCCAGGTCACTCGATGCACGCGAATATAGCAGTCCGGGCCGTCATTGCACGGTGTGCGATCAGCGCCGCCGCGGCGGCGGACGACGACCGCCATTGCCACCGGGACGACCGCCGCCTTTGTAGGGCTGGCGCGGTTGCCGTGGCGGTGCGATGAAATCGCTGGCGATCAGTTCATGGCCACCGGGCAGTTGCGGCAGGCGGGCGCCGATGTATTTCTCGATCTCCGGCAGCGAATACACCCAGGTCTCGCAGCACAGCGAGATCGCATCGCCGGTGGCGCCGGCGCGCGCGGTGCGGCCGATGCGGTGCACGTAGTCTTCCGCGTCCTGGGGCAGGTCGTAGTTGATCACCAGATCGACACCGGGAATATGCAGGCCGCGCGCGGCGACATCCGTGGCCACCAGGACCGGCAGCTTGCCGCTGGTGAATTCCTCGAGCAGGCGCAGCCGTGTGCCCTGCGAGACGTCGCCGGACAGTACGCGGGCATCGAAGCCGTTCAGTTGCAGCGCTTTTTCGACCTCCTCGGCTTCGCGCTTGGTGTTGATGAACACCATGGTGCGCGCGGCCTTCTGGTGGCGCAGCAGGCCGATCAGCATGGGCTGCTTTTCGTCGTTGGCGACATGGATCATGGCCTGACGCACGCGGTCGGCGGTGACGCGCTCGGGCTCGATCTCGATCTTCTGCGGACTGTTCATGTGCTCGTACGCGAGTTCGAGCACGCGATGCGACAAGGTCGCCGAGAACAGGTAGTTCATGCGCTGCGCCGGCGGCGGCATCTTGCGGATCAGGTAGCGGATGTCGGCGATGAAACCGAGATCGAACATGCGATCGGCTTCATCCAGCACCAGCACCTCGATCTTCTTGAGGGTGTAGGTGCCCTGTTTGAAGTAGTCGATCAGCCGTCCGGGGGTGCCGATCAGGATGTCGACGCCCTCCTCAATGCTGCTGCGCTGCTGCTCGTAGCCGGCGCCGCCGTAGCAGACGGTCATCCGCAGTCCGGTTTCGGCACCCAGACCCAGCGCGTCCTTGTGGATCTGCACCGCGAGTTCGCGGGTGGGCGCGAGGATGAACGCACGCGGCTGCTTGCCGTCGTCATCGGCGGCACGCGGATGCGTCAGCAGGCGTTGCATCGTGGCCAGCAGGAACGCGGCAGACTTGCCGGTACCGGTCTGTGCCTGGCCGGCGAGATCCTCGCCGCGCAAGGCGCGGGGCAGGGCCTGGGCCTGAATCGGAGTACAGTAGACGTACCCCAGTTTTTCGAGACCGGCCTGCAGGCTCGGATGCAGGGGCAGGTCCGCAAAACGGATATTAGAGAGATGGTCTGGTTGCATGGGCGGTAGGTACTGCGAGACGGCCGCTCTTGCAAGCAGCGGGTGATTCGGCTGAAATAGGCGTCATCCAGGTTGGGCGGTGACGAACACCACGCCGCAATTCCCAGCCGCGCGATTTTCCCCGTCGTTCGATTAATCATAACGATCTGCCGGTTTGTTTGCCCGTCTTGGATGGCGCGCGAACAGTCCCCATCATTCGGATCTGCGGGCATTTTCCCGCCTTTCCATACCTTTTGAGGCCTCCCATGAGCGACCATATTTCCGCCGTAACCGATGCCAGCTTCGAGCAGGAAGTGAAGCAGGCCAGCGCAAATCAGCCCGTGCTGGTGGATTTCTGGGCGGAGTGGTGCGGCCCCTGCCGCATGATTGCGCCGATCCTCGAGCAGGTGGCGGCCGAGAACGTGGGCAAGATCAAGGTGGTCAAGCTCAATGTCGATGAAAATCCGCAGACGCCGGCGTCGCTGGCGATCCGCGGCATTCCCACGCTAATCCTGTTCAAGAACGGCCAGCCGGCCGCGACCCAGGTCGGCGCCGTGCACAAGGCGCAGCTCGCTGCGTTCGTTGCCCCCCATATCACCGTCGCTTAAAAACTGTCGTCCTCTATGAATAATCGTCGCCGCTTTCACCGTGGCAAGAACCAGAACCGTCAAGGAGGCCAGGGTGGAAACGGCAACCAAGGCGGCAATCGTGGCAACGGCAACAGCAATGGAAATGCCAACGGCAACCAGGGCAACGGTTTTCCCGAGGACATCCAGCCCAGCGATGTCGAGGGTGGCGACGAGGGTGCGGATTACGCGCTGAGCGCGGAGGCACATGCGGGCCAGCCGCGGATGCCGGCACCGCAGATGTCGGAGGACGGCGAAGAGATCGTCGACAACGGCCTCGGCCCCGACGGCGAGCCGCGGCCGCCGCCGCCGCCGCCGAAGATCGTCCAGGTCCAGGATCTCAAGCGCCGCACCGCCTCCGAGCTGCTGGAAATGGCGGAGTCGCTGGGCCTCGACAACGTCGCGCGCACCAAGAAGCAGGATCTGGTGTTCCAGCTGCTGCGCGCTGCCGCCAAGCGCGGCGACCATATTCAGACCGAGGGCGTGCTGGAGATCATGCAGGACGGCTACGGCTTCCTGCGCGGTCCGGACAGCTCCTATCTCGCCGGCCCGGACGACGTGTACCTGTCGCCGTCGCAGATTCGCCGCTTCAGCCTGCGTACCGGCGACACCGTGACCGGCCGCGTGCGTTCGCCGAAGGACAACGAGCGTTACTTCGCGCTGCTCAAGGTCGACACGATCAACTACGAGCCGCCCGAGGTCAGCAAGCGCAAGGTCAGCTTCGAGAACCTGACGCCGCTGTTCGCAGACGAACAGCTGAAGATGGAACGCGGCAACGGCACCACCGAAGACGTGACTGCACGCATCATCGATCTGGTGGCGCCGTTCGGTAAGGGCCAGCGCGGTCTGATCGTCTCGCCGCCCAAGGCCGGCAAGACGGTAATGCTGCAGAACATCGCGCAGTCGATCGCTGCCAATTACCCCGACGTCTACCTGATCGTGCTGCTGATCGACGAGCGTCCGGAAGAAGTCACCGACATGCAGCGCACGGTGCGCGGCGAAGTCGTGGCCTCGACCTTCGACGAACCGGCCAGCCGTCACGTGCAGGTCGCGGAAATGGTGATCGAGAAGGCCAAACGCCTGGTCGAGCACAAGCGCGACGTGGTGATCCTGCTCGACTCGATCACCCGCCTGGCCCGCGCCTACAACACCGTGGCGCCGTCCTCGGGCAAGGTGCTGACCGGTGGTGTCGACGCCAACGCGCTGCAGAAGCCGAAGCGCTTCTTCGGTGCCGCGCGCAACATCGAGGAAGGCGGCTCGCTGACCATCATCGCCACCGCGCTGGTCGATACCGGCTCGAAGATGGACGAGGTGATCTACGAAGAGTTCAAGGGCACCGGCAACATGGAACTCCATCTGGAGCGCCGCATTGCCGAGAAGCGCGTGTTCCCGGCGATCAACATCAACCGTTCCGGTACCCGCAAGGAAGAGCTGATGCTGGATGCCGGCGATCTGCAGAAGATCTGGATCCTGCGCAAGGCGCTGCATGACATGGACGAAATCGGCGCGATGGAGCTGCTGTTCGACCGCATCAAGCACACCAAGACCAACGCCGCGTTCTTCGATTCGATGAAGAGGAATTGAAGCTCGAGCAGCGTGGAGGGGCCCCATGCGAAGCATGGGGATCTAGCGCCGCGAGGGCGCGCTCACCGCGCTGACTCAGCAGCTGTGCAGTACCAAGAAAGGCGCCTCACGGCGCCTTTCCCGTTTCCGGCGTTTTTCCCGGTTCGCCTCGAGTTGCGCCGCAGGCACACTATCGAAGGGTCGGCGCGGGAGTCTCGATACACCGCACTTCATGCGGCACTCGACACGAACGGGGCCTGTGCCGGCGTTCCTTGGCGCCTGCAGCGAAAAAGAAGCGCGTCATCCTGTTACGCGCGCTTAGTGTGCGCCGACTAATCGGTATACTGGTTTTGGCTGGTCCCGTCGTGAATCCAGGAGCGTGTGGCCCGAATGAAGTTTGTCATGGCGGCATTCAGACCTCTCCGGACGCCGACATTCCGTCGCATCTGGACCGCGAGCCTGGCCTCGAACGCCGGGCTGTTGATTCAGGGCGTTGGTGCGGCATGGGCAATGGCGCAAATGGCGACTGCCGATATGGTGGCGATGGTGCAGACCGCCGCTTTCCTGCCGTTGGCCCTGTTCGCGATCCCTGCGGGCGCGATTGCGGACATGTACGACCGCCGCAAGGTGCAGCTGGTCGCGCTGAGCGTGTCGCTGGTGGGGGCGAGCGCCATGGCAGTGGTTTCCTGGGTTGGTCTGATGACGCCCTGGGCGTTGCTCGGGTTCTGTTTCTTTGTGGGTACCGGCTTCGCGCTGCTCGGTCCGGCGTGGCAGTCGGCAGTGGGTGAACAGGTGCCGCTGGAGGATCTGCCACAGGCGGTGGCCCTCAATGGCATCAGCTACAACATTGCGCGCGCCATCGGTCCGGCGGCCGGTGGCTTCATCGTCGCGGCGGCCGGGGTCACGGTGGCCTTTGCGGTCAACGCGCTGTTCTATGTGCCGATCCTGCTGGCGCTGATCGCGTGGAAGCGGAAGGTGGAACCGGCGCGGCTGCCGCCGGAAGGACTGGTGCGCGCGGTACTGTCCGGCGTGCGCTATATCGCGCACATGCAGCCGGTGCGTTCCGCGGTCATGCGCTCATTCGTCATGGGCCTGTTCGGTGCGCCGCTACTGTCGCTGATTCCGCTGATCTCGCGGGATCTGCTCGGCGGCGGGGCATCCACCTTCGGTGTGCTGCTTGGCTGTTTCGGCGGCGGTGCGGTGGCCGGCATTTTCATCCTGCAGCCCCTGCGCCGCTTCCGTAACGAAACGATCGTGCGCGGCTGCACCCTGGTGGTGGCTGCGGGTCTGGTGACGCTGGCACTCAGCCGCAGCATGCTGCTCAGCTCGATCGCGCTGGCGCTCACCGGCATGGCCTGGATGACTATCTTCGCGATTCTCGGCATCTCGCTGCAGTTGTTCGTGCCGCGCTGGGTGGTGGGGCGATCGGTGGCGACCCTGCAGGCGACAACGGCGCTGGGCATTGCGGTGGGCAGCGCCTGCTGGGGCATTCTGGCAACCCATCAAGGCGTTGCGGTGGCGCTCGCGGTGGCGGCGGGCTGCATGGCGTTGTCGCCGCTGCTGGCGGTCGTGCTGCGCGTGGCGGATCGCTCGGTGTCTGCGGAGAGCGTGGGCGAGCTGCCGGCAGAGGCGCCGGTACAGATGGACATCACCGGGCGCAGTGGTCCGATCGCGATTGCACTGCAATACCGTATTCCCGCCGAGCGTGCGCGCGATTTCTATGTGCTGATGGGCGAGGTGCGCCGGATCCGTGCGCGCAATGGTGCCTACGACTGGTCGCTGTCACGGGATCTGGACGATCCGGAAATCTGGCTGGAGCGTTATCGCTGTCCGACCTGGGATGATTATCTGCGCCACCGCGGGCGGCGCACCGTCGAGGAGTTCCTGATACAGCGGCAGGCGGCGGAACTGCATTTCGGGATCGAACCGATCCGGGTGCGGCGCTGGCTGGAGCGGCCACCGGGTTCGGTGCGCTGGCATGAAGAAGTGCCGGACCGCGGCGATCATTCGCTGGCCTTGCCGGGTTCCTGAGTTGCGCAGCCGACGCTGCCATTGAAAAAGGCGCCTGAAGCAGGCGCCTATTTCGTGATGCACAGCGAAAACGGGTGCGCGTCAGCGCCCCTCTTCGCGAGCGATGGCGCGGTAACCGATGTCGCTGCGGTACTGCACGCCGTTCCACTGGATCTGCTTCACGGCCGCGTAGGCTTGCTGTTGCGCTTCACGCACGGTGTCGCCGCGGGCCACCACGCAGAGCACGCGACCGCCGCTGGTGATCGCCTGGCCGTTCTGGTCGCTGGTGCCGGCATGAAACACCTTGGCCGGCGCGAGCGCGGCGTCGAGGCCGCTGATCGCATCGCCCTTCTGCACGGTGCCGGGATAGCCGGCGGCGGCCATCACCACGCCCAGCGACGGCTGCGGATTCCACTGCGGCCGGACCTGATCCAGCGTGCCATCGACCGCGGCTTCAAGGATGTCGAGCAGATCGGAATCGAGCCGGAACAGGATCGGCTGCGTTTCCGGATCACCCATGCGCACGTTGAACTCCAGCACGCGCGGATCGCCCTTGGCGTTGATCATCAGGCCGGCGTAGAGGAAGCCGGTGAACGGAGCGCCTTCATCCGCCATGCCCTTGAGCGTGGGTTCGATCACCTCGCGGCAGGCGCGTTGGTGAATCTCGGGCGTGACCACGGGGGCGGGCGAGTACGCACCCATGCCGCCGGTGTTGGGGCCGGTGTCGCCATCGCCGATGCGCTTGTGATCCTGGCTGGTGGCCATCGCCACGTAGCTGGTGCCGCTGGCGACCACGATGAAGCTGGCCTCCTCGCCATCGAGGAAATCCTCGACCACCACGCGCGCGCCGGCCTTGCCGAGCATCGCGCCGCCGAGCATGTCGCGTGCGGCCGCCTGCGCTTCCGCCACGGTCTCGGCCACCACCACGCCCTTGCCGGCGGCGAGACCGTCGGCCTTGACCACGATCGGCGCGCCGCGCTCGGCGATGTAGGCCACGGCGGGATCGATCTCGGTGAACACGCGGTACTGCGCGGTGGGAATGCGCTGCCGTTCCAGGAAATCCTTGGTGAAGGCCTTGGAGGCTTCGAGCTGTGCGGCGTTCTGGCGCGGTCCGAAGATGCGCAGGCCGGCGGCCTGGAAGGCATCGACCACGCCCAGCGACAGCGGCGCTTCCGGGCCGACCACGGTGAAGTCGATGTTCTCGGCCTTTGCCAGGGCCAGCAGGGCGGCGACGTCTTCGGCGTTGACCGCGACGTTGCGGCACTTGGCCTCATGCGCGGTGCCGGCATTGCCCGGCGCCACCAGCACTTCGGACACGCGTGGCGACT
>JBEBWZ010000010.1:0-46788 GCA_040391865.1 Solimonas flava | reverse complement strand
GCTTCATCCAGTTCAATCGGTTCGAGGAGGGCCACTTGACGGATATCGGCGGTGGTCGCGCGGTGGTCTAGTCCGAAGGGCTCGATGCGTACGGAAAATTGCGCACGGTGCTGGCACAGATCCAGGAGTCCGGCGGCACCAGTTTTGTCTCGGCGCGACATGGCGAGCAGTCGGTCGATACCGAGAGCGGCGAGCGCAGTGTGATCCTGCGCGATGGCTATCGCTATCAGGGTGAGGCGGGGACGCCGCAATTCGACGTGATGCGTTTCGAGACGCTGACCACGCGGATCGCGCCGCCGGAATTCATTTACTTCAACACCAAGCGCAAGATCCAGTCGACGGCGACGCTGCTTGCTTCCGATGACCTGCAGGATCGTGCGGAAGTCGCGTGGCGGGTTGCGGCTCCGATATCGGTATTCGTTCTGGCCCTGCTCGCGGTGCCGCTGTCGCATATCCAGCCGCGTCAGGGGCGCTACGGCAAGCTGGTCCTCGGCATTCTTGCCTATCTGGTCTATTCGCAGCTGATGGGCCTGGGGCAGGCCTGGATCGCCAAGGGCAAGATCCCGCCCGAGGTGGGGCTGTGGTGGGTGCATGCCTTGATGTTGGGCGCTGCGCTGCTGCTGATCGCGCGCCGCCAGAACCTGTTCCGTCGACGCCGCGCATGAAGCTGATTACCCGCTATCTGATCACCCATATCCTGGGGTTCACCGCCATCGTCGGTCTGGCGCTGGTCGCGATCTATACCTTCATCAGCTTCGTGTCCGAAATCGATCAGGCGGGCAGCGGCGGCTTCGGCATTGTCGAGTTGCTGTTCTACAGCCTGATGATGATGCCGGCAGGGCTATACACCCTGATGCCGATCATTGCCTTGCTCGGCACGCTGATGGGGCTCGGCGCGCTCGCCGGGCAAAACGAGATCACCGCGATGCGCGCGGGTGGGGTGACCTTGCATCACCTCGGGCGCGCGACCTTGCTGGCCGGGGCCTTGTTGGGCCTGTTGGCGATCGTGCTCGGCGACTGGCTGGCGCCAGCCGGCAATCAGGCGGCACGCAATTTCAAGACCGAAGCGCGCAGCGGGGTGGCGGTCGGTGTTGCCGCACGCCCGATCTGGCTGCGCGACGGCGACAACATCGTGCATATCCGCCGCCTGTTGGCCGAGGACCATGTGGCCGATGTCGAGATCTATGCGCTCGATACCGATCTCGCACTGAAGTCGGTGACGCGCGTCGAGCAGGGGCGCTACGAGCAGGGCGTTTGGCGGCTCAGCGGTGTGCGCAGCACCGAGTTCAAGGACGGAAAGACCCTGGCGACGGCGCAGCCGGAACTGGAGTGGCGGGGTCGTCTGGCGCCATCGCTGCTGCGCCTGTTCGTGCTGGAGGCAGACAGCCTGTCGACGCCCGGACTGGTGCGGCTGATCGGCTACATGGACGACAACGGCCTCGATGCCGCCGGCTATCGCTTGTCGCTGTGGCGCAAGCTGGTCGCGCCGTTCACGGTGATCGCGATGATGCTGTTCGCGGTGCCGTTCGTGTTGGGTTCGCAGCGTGGCAGTGGTGCCGGCCAGCGGCTGCTGATCGGCATCCTGATCGGGCTGGGTTTTTACGTGGTCAACGAAGTCTCTGCCAGCTTTGGCCAACTTTATGCCTGGCCGCCATTTCTGTCGGCGGCGTTGCCGACCATCGCGATGACGCTGCTGGCCTTGCGACGACTGCAGCGGGCCCGCTGACAAGCGCGCGTGGCCGCGTCGCTCAGTGTTTGGCGGACGCCTTCGGCAGCAGCACCATCTGCGCGCCGGTCAGCCAGTCATGCGGCGCGCGGCGCTGCGGATCGCGCAGCATCATCAATAGCGCGGCCGCGGTCATGAACAGCGCTGCGAGTGAGATGCCTGTTGCCTGCGGCAGTTGCGACAGACGGGGCAACTGCAGGACCAGAGGTGCCAGCACTACCCCCCAGCACAGCAGCATCGCGGCATAGCGCGCCAGGGCGGATACCCAGCTGATCGGACCGCCGTCATTTCGCTGCAACTGCAGGCGCCACACGCGCATGCCCAGCGTCTGTCCGCCGTGGGTCCAGAACCAGCCGAAGAACACCAGGCCGATCAGGAACACGAAGGCGCGCAGCGCATGCCACTCGCGTTCCAGTCCCAGCAGGTCGCGCAAGACCACATCCACCAGCAGCGCCACCATCCACAGGGCAAGCAGCAGCAGGCCGTCGTAGCCGGCGGCAGCGATACGGCGCAGCAAGGGGGCGGGGAGTACGAGGTCGTTCATGGGAGTGCAGGGCTGGCGGGCGACAAGCATAGCCGTGCCCGCTCAAAAGAAAAGCCCGGAATCATGACGGTCTGCGAGGGATAACAGTGCCGCGAGCCGCTGGTCGCGGCACTGTTGCCGCAGGCTTCAGGCGACGGCGGAAGAATTGCCGGCGAGGGGCGCTGTCGCCTGCTGCGGGCTGCGCGCCGCCGCCTGCAGCAATTGCCGTGAGTGCAGGCCGTCATCGGGGAAGCTGCCGCAGCCGACATGGGCCTGCGGCGAAATCACCGCGTCGCCGATCTGCAGCGGCAGCGTGCAGGCGGTCAGCAGTTGTGCGCGCAGTGCGCGCGGCACATCGGCTTCGTGCAGGCGTGGTCGCAGCAGTGCGAACTCGTTCTTGCCGTAACGCGCCAGGAAATCCTGCTCGCGTGCCAGCGGGCGCAGGCGTTCGGCGATGCCGCGCATCGCTTCATGAATCGATTCTTCGCTGTGCAGGCCCGGGAAGCGGATGACGCCATAGAACAGGTCGAATTTGGCCTTGCTGCGCTCACAGCGCTGGATCAGTTGCACGATCTCCTGCTGAAAGGATGCCCGATTGCGCAGATGGGTGGTGGCGTCGTACAGCGCCAGGGTGCGGATGCGCTCTTCCTGCTCACGCTGGCGCCGCTGGTCTTCGATGCGAGCCTGAACCCGCGCATCGTGCGCCGTCAGTGTCGTGGTCAGGGCAATCAGTGCCGCCGTGAAAGCAGCCAGCGGTACGCCGGTCCAGGTGCCGTTGAGGCTGTCGGCGGCACCGCAGATGGAATCCAGAGGAAACTTTGCCGCGGCCATGCCGGTGTAGTGCATGCCGACCACCGCGAAGCCCATGATCGCCGCGGCGCCGAGGCGGGCCCATGCTTTCTGCTGCGGATTGACCCGGCGTAGATTGAACACGATCCACAGCGCTGCGCCGGAGCCGGTGACGGCCACGACCAGCGATGCTACGACCAGCAGCGGGTTCCAGTCGATGCCGGGGTTCATTTCCATTGCGTACATGCCGCTGTAGTGCATGACGCAGATGCCGATGCCCATCAATACGGCACCGGTGGCGATCGCTTTGATGCCCATGCTGGCGCGACTGGCGACGTACAGCGCCAGGGCGGCGACCGCAATGCCCGCCAGCAGCGACAGAACCGTCTTGATCAGGTCGTAGCCCAGAGCGATCGGCAGGCTGAATGCCTGCATGCCGATGAAATGCATCGACCAGATGCCCATGCCCATCGCAATCGCGCCGAGCGCCAGCCATAGCCATTGCCGTCGGGGGTTCTGCGAGATGCGCGGTGCCAGGTCGATCGCGGTATACGCGGCAAGCGAAGCGACCAGATAGGACAGCAGAACCAAACCAGTGTCGTATTGACCGATCAGATAGGCGGGCGTCATCAGGGGCCTTCCCGAAATTTGTAGTGCGGACGATGGTGTCAACGATGCGTGAAACCCGAGCTCAGGTGTGAGTCCGCTGCTCTGCCGCAAGCGGACGGTCGTCGGATATCTGCGCGACGGCTGCCGTTGATCAGCGGATCGCTGCCGTTGGTGAAATGCCGTTGCCGCGTGTCGAGGCGCCTTCGGAACGAAGCGGCGCGCCGGGGTCGATAACGAAAAAACCCTGCACGTGGCAGGGTTTTCTTCGCGACTGGCGCTCCTACCGGGATTCGAACCCGGGTTTAAGCCTTGAGAGGGCTCCGTCCTAGGCCTCTAGACGATAGGAGCAAAACTTTGGGGTACAGCTGAGGGCGCGTATTATACGCGCCCAATGAATTGGCTCAAGGCTTTCCTTCCCCGTGCCCGGACTCCGGCCCCCAAACCTCGACGCATTGCGCGTGCCGATCACCCGATCTCGCGCGCGCAGATCTCCCCCGGGACTTTGCGTGTCCTGTATGGGCTGAAGGACGCCGGCTACGACGGATACATGGTCGGTGGCGGCGTGCGCGATCTGTTGGCGGGTCTCGAGCCCAAGGATTTCGACGTTGCCACCAATGCGCATCCGGAAGAGGTCAAGCGGGTATTCCGCTCCTGCCGTCTGATCGGGCGGCGATTCGTGATCTGCCACGTGCGCTTCGGCAACGAGATGACCGAGGTCACCACCTTCCGCGGTCAGATCACCGACGGCCACGAGCGTGACGAGACCGGCCGCATCCTGTCCGACAACGAGTACGGCACGCTGGAGACCGACGCTTTCCGGCGCGACTTCACCATCAATGCGCTGTACTACGATATCCGCGACTACGCGATCGTCGACCTGGTCGGCGGCCTCGACGACATGGAGCGTCGCCTGGTGCGGATGATTGGCGATCCGGAGCTGCGTTATCGGGAAGATCCGGTGCGGATGCTGCGGGCGATCCGCATTGCCAACAAGCTCAAGTTCGAGATCGAAAGGCAGACGGCGGAACCGATCTCCCGGCTGGCGTCGTTGCTGCGCGAGATTCCGCCGGCGCGTCTGTTCGATGAAGTCGTGAAGCTGTTGCAGACCCGTGATGGCGTCGCCAATTTCAATGATCTGCGACGTCACGGCCTGTTGCAGCATCTGCTGCCGCAGACCGAAACCGCGCTCAGCGATCCGGCGATGCAGCAGTTCGTGAATCTGGCGCTGGCCAATACCGCCGAGCGTCTGAACAACGATCAAAGCGTCAGCCCGGCCTTCCTCTATGCCGCCTTGCTGTGGCCGGCGGTGGTGCGCGAGATGCGTCGCCTGGCGGGGCGCAGCGGCACCCAGTCGGATGATGTGATCGCCCAGGCCAGCGAACTCGCGGTGCATCGCGTGCAGCAGCACATTGCGATGCCCAAGCGCTTCTCGATCCCGATGCGCGAGATCTGGGCCCTGCAGCCGCGCTTCGACATGCGCAAGGGTGGACGTGCGCAGCGGCTGATGACGCATCCGCGCTTCCGTGCGGCGTATGACTTCCTGTTGCTGCGCGCGCAGATCGGCGAAGTGCCGCAGGAACTGGCTGACTGGTGGACCGCGGCGCAGGAAGGCGCACCGCCGCCGCTACCGGCGGCGACGGATTTCGAGTTCGATGGCGAACCGGCTGCACCTGCGCGCAAGAAACGTCGCCGGCGGGGTGGCCGCGGCCGCAGTCGTAACGGCGCCTCAGCACCGAAGACCGCCGGCGACTGATGACGCGCGCGTACATCGGGCTCGGGGCCAACCTCGGCGCACCGGCAGAGCAGGTCCGGGCGGCGATCGAAGCATTGCGGGCCAGTGGCGCCGTGCTCGCGTCGTCGCCGCTGTATCGCTCCGCCCCGATGGGGCCGCCGCAGCCTGACTACTGCAATGCCGTCTGTGTCCTTGAAACGCCGGCCTCGCCGGAGGTGTTGATGCAGACCTTGCTGGCGATCGAGCGCGGGGCAGGGCGGGTGCGTGACGGCAGTCGCTGGGGGCCGCGCCAGCTGGACCTGGATCTGCTGCATGTCGAGGGGGTGGTCTCGGATCGCGCGGAGCTGCGTCTGCCACACCCCGGAATCGGCTTGCGCAATTTCGTATTGGTGCCGTTGGCCGATGTTGCTCCGAGCCTGGAAGTGCCGGGCGTCGGTCGGGTCGACATCGCGGCGCAGCGTGCCGGGCGCAACGGTTTGACACGCTGGCAGGATTGAGCGACGCGACGCTGATATAGTCGCCGCCGCGGAATGCCCCCAACCCTCAAGGGACCCTCCATGGATCAGCCCAAACCCGTCAATATTGCCGAGTTGCGCCGCATGCGCAGTGCTGGCGAGCCGATTGCCTGTCTAACCTGTTACGACGCGAGTTTCGCGCTGGCCGAAGATCGCGCCGGCGTTGATATGGTGCTGATCGGGGACTCGCTCGGGATGGTGATCCAGGGTGGCAAGACCACCACGCCGGTCACCGTTTCCGACATCGTCTATCACAGCCGCTGTGTCGCGCCGCATCTGGCGCGCGCATTTCTGGTCGCCGACCTGCCGTTCCTGTCGTACGCGACGCTGGAACGGGCGCTGGATTCGAGCCAGCGACTGATGCAGGAAGGTGGGGCGAAGATGGTCAAGCTCGAAGGCGGTCGCGAGCAGGCCAGCATCGTCGAGTATCTGTCGGTGCGCGGCGTGCCGGTCTGTGCTCATCTCGGCCTGCAGCCGCAGTTCATCCACAAGATGGGCGCATTCAAGGTGCAGGGGCGCGATGAAGCGTCTGCCGAGGCCATGATTCACGATGCGCGTGTGCTGGCGGAAGCCGGGGCCGACATGCTGCTGCTGGAATGCATCCCGGCATCGCTGGGCAAGCGGATTGCCGATGCGTCGCCCGTGCCGGTGATCGCTATCGGTGCCGGCCACGATGTCCATGGGCAGATCCTGGTGCTGCACGACATCCTCAATATTTCGCCGTCGGTGACGCTGGGGCACACCCCGCGCTTCGTGAAAAACTACATGACCGACGGTGCCGATATCGAAACGGCGATCCGCAACTATGTGAAGGAAGTGAAATCAGGCGCGTATCCCGCGCCCCAGCATTGCTTTGCATCCTGAGCACATGATGGAGGTCGTTCATCATGTAACCGCGTTGCGTGAGCGCGTTGCTCAGTGGCGCCGCGCCGGCGAACGCATTGCGCTGGTTCCGACCATGGGCAATCTGCATGCGGGACATCTGCAGTTGGTCGAGGAAGGGCATCGTCATGCCTCCCGCGTTGTCGCCAGCGTATTCGTCAATCCACTGCAGTTCGGTGCCAATGAAGATTTTGGCCGCTATCCGCGGACACTGGCGCAGGATCAGCAGCAGTTGCAGGCTGCAGGCTGCGATCTGCTGTTTGCACCGGAAGCCGCCGAAGTTTATCCGCATGGCCGCGACGGCCTGACGCTGATCCAGGCGGCGGATGTCGCCGCCGATCTGGAGGGGGCTTTCCGGCCCGGGCACTTCGATGGGGTCGCGACGGTGGTCAATATCCTGTTCAATCTGGTGCAGCCGGATTTTGCGCTGTTCGGTCAGAAGGACTATCAGCAGTTGCAGGTGGTGCGGCGAATGACGCGGGATCTGCGCATGCCGATCGAGATCATCGGTGTACCGACCACGCGTGCGGAGGACGGTTTGGCCTTGTCGTCGCGCAATCAGTACTTGTCGGTGCAGGACCGTGCACGCGCAGGCCTGATCTATCAGGTCCTGAACGGGGTCGCCGCTGCCATCGCGCAGGGACGCCGGGATTACCCGCAACTATGCGCGGAACAGCTGCAAGTTCTTGTCGACGCAGGCTTTAATCCGCAGTACCTGGAAGTGCGCCGGCAGGATCTGGGGGCGGCGGCAGCAGGTGACCGCGAGCTGGTGATCCTGGTCGCGGCTTATCTCGGCAATACGCGTCTGATCGACAATCTGCCGCTGACCCTGCCGATGGTTTGATGCCTGGCGGAAATCGGCTAAACTTTCGTTCACGCCAAGTGGCTTGAAGTCACTGGCAACGGGTGTATGTCTTTTTGGGCCGCCCGCCGTAGTTGAGACCCGAATCGTCGTGTGCATGTCTTAGTGGGCCGCCGACATTCAAATCCCTGAGAGGCATACGCCATGCAATTGCACATGCTGAAATGCAAGCTGCACCGTGCCCGCGTGACCCACGCAGAGCTGGATTACGAAGGCTCCTGCGCGATCGATTCCAAGTTGCTGGAACTGGCCAATATTCTCGAGTTCGAGCAGATCCAGATCTACAACGTCACCAACGGTGAACGCTTCACCACCTATGCGATCCGCGCGGAAGCCGGCTCCGGGATCATCTCGGTCAACGGCGCTGCTGCGCACAAGGCACGGGTCGGTGATCGCGTGATCATCTGCGCTTACGTCGGGATGGACGCTGCCGCCGCCCATACCTACAAGCCGCGCCTGGTCTATTGCAACGAACAGAATCGTGTCGAGCGCACTGCCAACACGATTCCGGTGCAGGCAGCGTCCAACGGCTGATGTCGGCTGCGCCTCGACGTGTGAAGCAGATCGAGGCGTGGTTTCCAACGCTGATCTATCTTGAACGCCTGCAGGCCAAGGGCCTGAGGGCGTTCAATGCCGAACTGCTGGATGAGTGCTATCGCATACGCGAGCACGATCTCCCGGGACAACAGTGGTCGGCCACCGGCTATCCGCTGGGTTACACCAGCTACGGCTCGATGGATCAGCTGCATCGTTTTTCTTCGACCTTCGATCGCTTGCGACTGGGCATCGATGCCCATGCCAAAGCCTATGCACGCGCCCTGGACTGGGATCTGCGCGGTGGTCATCTGGAGATGAGCGACTGCTGGCTCAACATCATGCCGCGCGGCTGTGCCCACAGCTTCCACCTGCACCCGCAGGCGGTGATCAGCGGGACTTATTATCTGCAGACACCACCTGGCAGTGCGGGGTTGCGTTTTGAGGATCCGCGCTTGAGTCGCTTGATGGCGGCGCCATCGCGACGCAGTGCCAAGTCCGCGCAGGCGCCACATGTGATGTATCCGGCCCGCGCCGGGAATGTGGTGCTGTTCGAGAGCTGGCTGCGCCATGAAGTGCCGGCCAGCACCATCGACGCCGACCGTGTCAGCGTCAGCTTCAACTATCACTGGCGTTGAGTTCGGCCTCGAACTGCCGGGGGGTTTCCGTCGCAAGGCTGAACCGGTAGGCTTGCCCGCTGCATGACGACCCTTACCGAAAGCGCCTGCTGGCGCAGCCTGCAAGATCACGCCCGCGCCATGCGAGGCGTGCGCGTTCTCGACCTGTTTGCGCGTGACGACGGACGGGTGCGCGATTTCAGTGCCGAGGCTGCGGGACTGTATCTCGATTACTCCAAGCAGCGCGCCGATCGCCGCACCTTGGAGTTGTTGCTTGAATTGGCGCGGGAGCGTGGCGTTGAAGCGCGGCGCGATCAGATGTTTTCCGGTCAGCCCATCAATCACACCGAACATCGTGCAGCGCTGCATTCAGTCCTGCGTGCGCCACGAACGGCTCGCGTGATGGTCGAGGGTGTCGATGTGGTTGCGGGTGTGCATGTCGTGCTCGATCAGATGACGCAGTTTGCACAGGCGCTGCGTGATGGAACGTGGCGCGGATTCACCGGCAAGCGCATCACCGACGTGGTGAATCTGGGGGTCGGCGGTTCCGACCTCGGGCCGCGCATGGTGTGTGAGGCGCTGTGCGAATTTGCCAGCGGCCCGAAGATGCATTTCATCGCCAATGTCGACGCGGCGCCGCTGAAGACCTTGCTCGAGCGGCTCGATCCTGAAACTACCCTGTGGATCGTTACCTCCAAGACCTTCACCACGCTGGAGACGATGAGCAACGCGCGCCTGGCGCGCAGCTGGTTCCTGTCGAAAGCAGCGGAGACGGACATTGCGCGGCATTTCGTCGCAGTGTCCACCAATACCGACGAAGTATCGCGTTTCGGAATCGATCCCCGGAACATGTTCCGTTTCTGGGACTGGGTGGGTGGGCGCTATTCGTTGTGGTCGGCGGTAGGTCTGTCGATCATGCTGTCGCTGGGGCCGACCCGTTTCCGTGAATTGTTGGCCGGTGCGCATGCAATGGACCAGCATTTCTGCGCCGCGCCGCTGCAGCAGAATCTGCCGGTGCTGATGGCACTCCTGGCGGTCTGGAACTCCAATTTTCTGGGTCGTGGCTCGCAGGTGCTTGCCGCCTACACGCAGAGCCTGGCCAGTTTCGTTTCATGGGCGCAGCAATTGGATCTGGAGTCCAACGGCAAGGGGGTTACGCGCTCCGGAGAAACCGTCGACTATCTGACGGCACCCGCGCTCTGGGGGGATGTCGGGACCAACTCGCAGCACGCATTTTTTCAGATGCTGCATCAGGGCCCGACTGTGCATCCGGTCGATTTCATCGTGCCCGTCGAATCGGCACACGGCTGGCCCGAGCAGCATCGCTTGCTGGTAGCCAACGCCTATGCGCAGGGCTGGGCCCTGATGCGCGGCAAGTCGGAAGCAGAAGTGCGGACCGAGCTGGCGGCGGCCGGACTTGAAGGGCCGGCGCTGGAAGCAGCGATCCCGCATCGCGTATTTCCCGGCAACCGGCCAAGCAATACCTTGTTGATTCCCAGGCTGGACCCGTTCCATCTGGGCGCGCTGCTGGCCTTGTACGAGCACCGCACTTTTGTGCAAAGCGTGATCTGGGACATCAATCCCTTCGATCAATGGGGCGTTGAACTGGGCAAGAAGCTGATGCTGAGGTTGCTGGATCCGCAGGCAACGGAGTTGCCGGATCCGTCTACCGCCGAATTGATGCGCCGCACCTTCGGGCACTGATCGCGTCGACCGTTGGCCGACGGAACGCCAGCGAGAGTTTCTATACTGTGTCCATGTCCCCCCTGTACTCGAAACTGTATGACGCGGCAGCGGTGCGTGCGTTGGAGCAGCGCGCGATCACCGAATGCGGAGTCGCTGGCGCCGAGCTGATGCGTCGCGCTGCGGTTGCCTGTTGGCGGCGCTTGTGCGAGCGCTGGCCGGCCGCGCGAACATTGCTGGTGGTCTGCGGCAGCGGCAACAACGGTGGCGATGGTTATGAGATCGCGCGCCTGGCGCAGGCCGCCGGTTGGCAGACCACGGTCGTTCAAGTCGGCGAGATTGCGCAGCGCGGAGACGCGGTGGCGGCGCGCGCTGCCTGGATCGATACGCCCCACGCAACGGTGATGTCATTTGCGGGGGAATTGCCGGCAGCCGAAGTGATCGTCGACGCGCTGTTCGGTATCGGCCTGTCACGCGCGCCGCAGGGCGAAGCTGCGGTAGCGATTGCCGCCATCAATCTGGCCCGTAGCCGGGGCGCCAAGGTGCTGGCTGTCGATCTGCCATCGGGGCTGGATGCGAGCAGCGGCGCGGCGCCCGGTGCCGTGATCGATGCCGATCTGACGGTAACGCTGATCGGCAACAAGTTCGGCTTGCATGCGGGTGTCGGACCCGATCATGCAGGGGTGATACAGCTGGAGCTGCTCGAGTTGCCTGAGGCCCTTCATTGGGCTCAGGCGCCGTTGGCGCAGCTGCAGTCGGCAAACGAGCTGCGGGATTTTCTGCCGCCGCGGCCGCGCTCGGCGCACAAGGGCAGTCATGGTCATGTGCTGCTGATCGGCGGCAATTCCGGCATGTCCGGTGCGGTATTGATGGCTGCCCGCGCTGCCCTGCGTGCAGGTGCGGGCCTCGTCAGTGTTGCCACACGTCCCGAGCATGCAGTGTCGATGGCGATGGCGCAGCCGGAATTGATGTGCCATGGCATCGAAGACGCACGACAATTGCTGCCGCTGCTGCAGGCGGCTTCGGTGGTCGCCATCGGCCCGGGGTTGGGGCAGGACAACTGGGCGCAGGCCTTGTATGCGCAGGTTTTGCAGTGCGCACGACCGCTGATCATCGACGCCGATGCCCTGAACCTGTTGGCGCGACAACCGCAGCCCTTGTTGGATGCGGTGCTGACGCCGCATCCCGGCGAAGCGGCGCGGCTGCTGCAACAGCCCACGCAAACGGTGCAGGCAGGCCGTATCGAAGCTGCGTTGGAGCTGCAGTCGCGCTACCGCGCGACGGTCGTGTTGAAAGGCGCCGGCAGTCTGATCGCCACCGGGACAGGACTTTACCTGTGCCCGTACGGCAATCCCGGCATGGGGGTGGGGGGCATGGGAGATGTGCTGACCGGCGTGATTGCGGCGCTGCGTGCGCAGGGGCTCGATGCGGCAGCGGCTGCCCGTTGCGGGGTGCTGATCCATGCACTGGCCGGGGATGCGGCGGCGATGGCAGGGCAGCGCGGCCTGTTGCCTACGGACCTGCTGGCGGCATTGAGAGCGCTGGTCAATCCGGAATGAACGGCCTGAGATTCCATCTGCCCGACGAACAGGCAACCGCTGCACTGGGGGCGGCGTTGGCGCAGGTCTTGTCGACGCGCGGCGCCGGCACGATTCATCTGGTCGGCGATCTTGGGGCCGGCAAGAGCAGTCTCGCCAGAGGCTTTCTGCGTGCATTGGGCGCAAGCGGCGCGATTCGCAGCCCGACCTACACCTTGCTCGAGCCTTATCAACTGGGAGTCCATCGCGCGTTGCATATGGATCTCTACCGTCTGGTGGACGCTGAGGAACTGCATCAGCTGGGCTTGTCCGACTATCCGCCGGATAGCACCCTGTGGCTGGTGGAATGGCCGCAGCGGGGCGTCGGCGTGCTGTCGCCACCTGATGTCGAGGTGCAACTGGCGATCAGCGGGGCAGGGCGTACGGCCCGGCTCGAGTGTCCGTCGACGTATGGGAGGTCGCTGGAAGCCGAGTTGCAGCGCAGGCTTATCGGGAAATTCCAGTCTCTACCTTAAGAGTGTTCCCTATCTCCATGTTTGCATGGAGTTAAACTTGCAATTTGACAAATGACGGGATAGTCTGCCGGCAATTGTTCCGGAGTATCGACATGCGTTGGGGGGCACTGATCCCATTGTTGCTGGCAGCACCGCTCGCAAATGCGGCGGAGCTGCGCGACTTGCGCCTGTGGGATGCGCCCGATTCCACGCGCGTGGTGTTCGATGTCAGCGATGCCGTGACCCACAAGGTGTTTACGCTCGGCAATCCGGAGCGTGTGGTGATCGACATCACCGGGCTTGATGAGCAAAGTGTCGCGCGCGTCAATCGAGTCGTCGGCAAGGGCTCGGTGCAGAAAGTCCGCGGCGGTCCGCGCGGCAATGGCATCCGTGTGGTGCTGGAGGTGGCTGAAGCGGTCAGCGCTAAAAGCTTCAGCCTGACGCCAACCGACGAGTATGGGCATCGCCTGGTGGTTGATCTCGCCAGCATCAATGCGCCGGTGGTGCAGCCGCCGCAGCCGGTTACCGCACCGGCTCCGACCACGCGCCTGCAGGACAAGCCGATCGTGATCGTGGTCGACGCCGGGCATGGCGGCGAGGATCCGGGTGCACGCGGCGCCAGCGGTCTGCTGGAAAAGGACGTTGCGCTGTCGGTTGCGCGGCGTCTGGCCAGCGCCATCAATGCGCAGCCCGGAATGCGTGCGGTACTGACACGTGATGGCGACTACTACCTGGGTTTGCGTGAGCGCGTGAACCTGGCCCGCAAGCATCAGGCGGACATGTTCGTGTCGGTGCACTGCAATGCCTTCACGCGCCGTGACCTGCGTGGTACGGCGGTGTACGTGCTGTCCAACCGCGGTGCAACCAGCGAGCATGCGCGCTGGCTGGCGCAGAAAGAGAACGCCGCCGATCTGGTCGGCGGGGTCGATCTGCATGGCAAGGACAATGAGCTTGCGGCGGTGCTGATCGACCTGTCGCAGAGTGCGACGATGGAAGCCAGCTTCGATGTCGGCTCGCGCATCCTGCGTTCGATGAGCGGCATCAATGTGCTGCAGAAGGTTGACGTGCAGCAGGCCGGGTTTGCGGTGCTCAAGGCGCCGGACATTCCGTCGGTGCTGGTTGAAACAGCGTTCATCACCAATCCGCACGAAGAAAAATTGCTCGCCGACAAGGCGTATCACGACAAGCTCGCCGGCTCGATCCTCGAGGGCGTGCGGGGCTATTTCCAGAGTTATCGCCCCAAGCAGCAGATTGTCGAGGCTGAACCCCGGGTGCAGAAAGTGTCCCAGAGCAGCGCCGCTGGTGCGCGAGCGCATGAGGCGGTTTTGAGTCAGGGCGTCTCGCACTGATCGGACGGTTTCATGGCCTGGGCGAGCCTGGTCTCGCCCGGGTTTTTTCTTGCCCGCAGCAGGGAGTTTGGTGGGCCGGCGATGGCCGCGCTGAATGGCGCGCGACAACATCGCCGGTATACGTGCCGAGCCCTGTAAACTTCGCCCATGATCCGTGTTCTTCCTGACCAACTGGTCAATCAGATTGCCGCCGGCGAAGTCGTCGAGCGCCCCTCAGCCGTCATTAAAGAGCTGGTGGAAAACAGCCTCGATGCGGGTGCCACCCGTGTGGATGTCGAGCTCGAGCAGGGCGGCCTGGCGCTGATCCGCATCCGTGACGACGGGCGCGGTATCGCCCGTGAAGAACTCGCGGTGGCGTTGCAGCGTCACGCCACCAGCAAGATCGCCAATCTCGATGATCTGGAGCGGGTGGCGACGTTGGGATTCCGCGGCGAGGCGCTGCCGAGCGTGTTGTCGGTTTCGCGATTGGCGTTGACGTCGCGTGCCGCCGATGCCGATCACGCCTGGACGCTGGCCGGCGATGGTGCCTTGCTGGATCGGGTGCCACGGCCTGCGGCGCATCCACTGGGGACCAGCGTCGAAGTGCGCGACCTGTTTTTCAATACCCCGGCGCGGCGCAAGTTTCTGAAATCCGAGGCGACCGAGTTCCGCCATGTACAGCAGGCCTTTGAGCGGATTGCACTGTCGCGCTTTGATGTCGGATTCAGCCTGCGCCACAACCAGCGGCGGGTGCTGGAGCTGAGCGCCGCGACCAGTGACCTGGGACGTGCCGCGCGCCTGCGTGCGATCTGCGGCGAAGCGTTCATCGACAATGCGATCGAGCTGGACGAATCGCGTCTCGGCATGCGTTTGCATGGCTGGGTGGGGCTGCCGAGTTTTGCGCGGCCTCAGGCGGATCAGCAGTTCCTGTACGTCAACGGTCGTCTGGTGCGTGACCGGCTGCTGGGATTTGCGCTGCGTCGTGCGTTTTCCGACGCGATGCATTCGACACATCACCCGGTCTACGTGCTCTACCTCGAAGTTGATCCGATGTCGGTCGATGTGAATGTGCATCCACAGAAGACGGAAGTGCGTTTTCGCGAAGCCGGGCGTGCGCACGATCTGCTGTTCGGTGCGGTGCATCAGCTGCTGCGGCGCGTGCGCCCCGAGCCGGAGCGCCACCATCAGGTGCAGTGGGCGGCACCGACAGCAGCGGCGCCGTCGACACAGGCCGGCTTTCGCTATGGCCACCCGCTGGCTCCTGGGTCATCGCAGCCGCAGTCCGATCGTGTCGCCGAAGTGAGCGAAGCCTATGCGCCACAGTCCGAGTCGTGGCGCGCGCCGTCGCCGGACGGAACCCTGCTGGCGGAGCCGGCGCACATGGCTGCGGACGCGACGGAGGAGTACCCGCTGGGTCATGCCTTGGCGCAGCTGAATGGCGTCTTCGTGCTGGCGCAGAACCGTCACGGCCTGGTGCTGGTCGATGCGCATGCCGCCCATGAGCGTGTGCTCTATGAGCGCCTTAAGCGGCAATTGTCGGAAGGCGGGGTGCCGGCACAGGCGCTGCTGATCCCGGAAGTGCTCAGCCTGCCCGAAGATCAGGCCGATGCGCTGGAGGCACGGAGTACGGCGCTGCGGGCTTACGGGTTTGAGCTGGATCGTGCCGGGCCGGCGTCGATCACGGTGCGTGCGGTGCCACCGCTGCTGGCGCGCGAGGATCTGGCGGCCTTGCTGCAGTCGCTGGTTGCGGATGAACAGCGCCGTGAAACACAGACGCATCTCGGTGAAGCGCTGGATGCTCAACACCGGGTGCTCGCCGATGTCGCCTGTAAAGCCGCCATCAAGGCCAACCGCCGTCTGACGCTTCCCGAAATGAATGCGCTGCTGCGGGACATGGAGCACACCGAGCTGGCCGGGCAATGCAATCACGGTCGGCCGACCTGGGTGCAGATCGGAACGGCGGATCTTGATCGCCTGTTCCTGCGCGGGCGCTGAGCACCTGTCCATGAGCAATCTCCGCAACGCTGCTGCGGGCGTCGAGAGACGTGGGCTGCGATGCCGATGAGCGCGGTGGACGCATTGCCGGTGGTGCTGTTGATGGGCCCCACGGCGTCGGGAAAGACGGCGCTGGCGCTGGATCTGGCGCAGCGGCTGCCGGTCGAGATCGTCAGTGTCGATTCGGCGTTGGTCTATCGCGGCATGGATATCGGCAGCGCCAAGCCGTCGCTGGCGGAGCGCGCCCAGGTACCACATCACCTGATCGATATCCTCGACCCGGCCGAGCCGTACTCCGCGGCGAGATTTACCGCGGATGCGCGGCGGTTGATCGCCGAGGTTCGTGCGCGCGGCCGGGTGCCGTTGCTGGTGGGCGGCACCATGCTGTATTTCCGCGCGCTGCAATGCGGACTCAGTGAATTGCCGCCGGCCGATCCGCAGGTGCGAGCGCGGATCGAGGCCGAGGCGCAGCGACGGGGCTGGCCGGCGATGCACGCGCAACTGCTGCAGCGCGATCCGGTGACGGCTGCGCGCTTGCATCCCAACGATCAGCAACGGGTGCAGCGCGCGCTGGAGATTCTCGAGCTGACCGGCTCGCCCCTGGCCGAATTGCATGCGCAACCGCGCCAGGACACAGGGCTTGGACGTGTGGTGAAGCTGGGCCTGAACCCGCCGGAGCGCGCGGTGTTGCATGGCAGGATCGCGCAGCGCTTCGAGGCGATGATGGCGGCTGGGTTTCTTGACGAAGTGCGCGTGTTACACGCGCGCGGTGACCTGTACCCGGAACTGCCGTCGGTGCGGGCGGTGGGTTATCGCCAGCTGTGGGCGCATCTCGACGGGGAAGTGACACTGAGCGAGGCCGTACAGAACGGGATTGCCGCGACCCGGCAGTTCGCGAAGCGGCAGTTGACCTGGCTGCGAACTGAACCGGACGTGAACTGGCTGGACCCCGCCGCTGCAAATGTCACGGAACAAGCGCTGATTCGTCTGGTCTGAGCCACTGGCAGGGCATGCTAAACTTGCATCGCAAAAGCGACCCGCCATAAATCGCACAGACGCGGGCATACAAAAGGGAATACGACGATGTCGAAAGGTCATACGCTACAAGAACCGTTTCTCAACGCGCTCCGCAAAGAGCGCATTCCCGTTTCGATCTATCTCGTGAACGGCATCAAGCTACAGGGACAGATTGAATCCTTCGATTCCTTTGTGGTGCTGTTGCGCAATTCCGTCAGCCAGATGGTCTACAAGCACGCCATTTCGACCGTTGTGCCGGCCCGTGCCGTGCGCATTTTCGACGGCGCTGAAGGTGAGGCTGCTGACGGTGCCGCTGCCGCGGAGACGCCCGCCGCTTGATCGCAGTCCCGCCTTGGCGCCCTTTCCTGATGAGCGGCTTTGATGTTTGAGCGCCCCAAGGCCGGACAGAAGGCGGTACTTGTTCATCTGGAACTTCCTGGCACCGATTTCGAATCGGACCGCCAGGAGTTCATTGAGCTTGCACGTTCCGCAGGTGCGGAAATTGTCGTGGTCATCGGCGGCACGCGCCGGCTGCCGGACGCCCGCCTGTTTGTCGGCAGCGGCAAGGCCCAGGAAATTGCCGACGCGGTGGCCGCGAGCGGCGCGGAAGTGGCGATCTTCAACCACGCACTCTCGCCGAGTCAGGAGCGCAATCTCGAACGCGAGATCAAGGCGCGGGTGCTGGGGCGTGCAGGCCTGATCCTCGACATTTTCGCGCGCCGTGCCCGCTCGCATGAGGGCAAGCTGCAGGTCGAACTGGCACAGCTGCAGCATCGGTCGACGCGTCTGGTGCGTGGATGGACCCATCTGGAACGGCAGCGGGGCGGTGGCGGGATCGGTCTGACCGGGCCCGGCGAAACCCAGCTGGAACTGGATCGCCGGCTGATCCGGGAGCGCATCAGCACGCTGAAGCGGCATCTGGAAACGGTACGGGGGCGGCGGGCGCAGAGCCGCGCGGCGCGGGTGCGGAACAATGTGCCGACCATTTCGATCGTCGGTTACACCAACGCCGGCAAATCCACCTTGTTCAATGCGCTGACCGGCGATCAGACGTTTGCCTCGAGTCAGCTGTTCGCCACGTTGGATACCACCGTACGCCGGCTCGAACTACCTGAAGGTGACACGGTGCTGTTGGCTGACACGGTCGGCTTCATCCGCGACCTGCCGCATGACCTGATTGCGGCGTTTCGCGCCACGCTTGAAGAGGCGCGTGATGCCGGCCTGTTGCTGCATGTGCTGGATGCTGCCGATGGCGAGCGCATCAGCCGCATCGAGCAGGTGCGTGCGGTGCTGCACGAAATCGGTGCCGACGAGGTCCCGTGCCTGGAGGTGTTCAACAAGATCGATCTACGCGAGGAGCAGGAGGCCGCGCGCGTCGAACGCGACGAACTGGGGACCCCGATCCGGGTCTATGTCTCGGCCCGCACCGGTGAAGGACTGGACCTGCTGCGCGGCGCGATTGCCGAGCGCATTCTCCCGGAACTGGCCGAGGAAGAACTGGTGTTGCCGCCAAGCGCTGCCAAGCTGCGCGCGCAGCTGTTCGAACAGCATGCGGTACGTGCCGAATCGCTTGATGACGCAGGTAATTTTCACCTGCGGGTGGCCATGCCGGCGGAGCGTCTGCGGGGTCTTTGTGCGGCAGCCGGCCTGCCGGTGGCACCCCGTATCATTGAGGATTGGGAGCGCTCTCCCTAGAATTCGATGAATTGGAAAGGAAACATCCCGTTATCGCTTGCTTCCGGTCTCCATCCAGCAGATAACCTAACCCCGCATCGTGCGTCTTGTGATCCCCCTGGAACCCCGCCGGTTGAAACCCGACCGGAACTCCGGTGGGGGTGCCCTTACGGTGAGGCGGCTATTGCCATGCAAGGCCCGGACCGAACACGTCGCGGAAAGAATTGAACAGGAAAGAATCGAAGATGGCATGGAATGAACCACCCAATCGCGATCCCTGGAACCAGGGCCCCAAACGTGGCGATGGCCCCCCCGATCTCGACGAAATGCTGAAGCGCCTGAAAGCGCGCTTCGGCGGCAGGAAAGGCACGGGCGGCGGTGGCTCGCCGTCGCTGGGCGGCCGTTTGCCCAGCGGGCTGATCGGTCTGGTGATCGGTCTGCTGGCCTTGCTGTGGGTGTCGTCCGGGTTCTACGTGGTGGACGAGCAGGAGCGCGCGGTGGTGCTGCGGTTCGGCCAGCATGTCGCGACGACGGATCCCGGCTTGCGCTGGCGCCTGCCGTGGCCGATCGAGAAAGAGGAAATCATCAACGTCACGGGCGTGCGCTCGGTGCGCGATCAGGCGACGATGCTGACCAAGGACGAGAACATCGTCGATGTCGAACTGTCGGTGCAGTACCGCATTTCGAACGTTGAAGAATATGTATTCAACATCGCCGATCCGGACATGACGCTGCGCCAGACCACCAAGTCGGCCGTACGTGAAGTCGTCGGTCAGCGGGTGATGGATTTCATCCTCACCGAGGGCCGCGAGGAAGTCGCCGAGCGGACCAAGGTGCTGCTGCAGGAGCGTCTGGATGATTACAAATCGGGCCTGATCGTCACCGAGGTCAACCTGCAGCAGGCGCAGCCACCGGAGCCGGTGCAGGCGTCGTTCGCGGATGCCATCAAGGCACGTGAGGATCAGGAGCGCATCAAGAACGAGGCCCAGGCTTACGCCAACGAGCGTCTGCCGCGTGCGCGTGGTGCCGCAGCACGTCAGATCGAGGAAGCGACCGCTTATCGCGATCAGGTGCTGGCACGCGCGGAAGGCGATGCATCGCGCTTCACGCAGCTGCTGAAAGAGTATCGCCGTGCACCGAAGGTGACGCGCGATCGTATGTACCTCGATGCCGTGGGGGCAGTCCTCGGCAATACCAACAAGGTGCTGCTCGATGTCGACAAGGGCAACCCGATGATCTATCTGCCGCTCGATCAATTGATGAAGAACAGTCCGCGTAGCGATGCGCCTAGCGACTACATCACCGCACCGACTCCGTCCGTGGTGCCGCGTGTCGGTGCGGGAACATCCGACAGTTCGCGTTCGCGCGACCGGAGCCGCTAATGAAAAACCAACCGATTTTCTGGGCCGGCCTGGCTTTGCTGGCACTGTTGACGATCAATGGTGCTTTCTTCGTGGTCGATGCGCGTGAACGCGCGGTGCTGTTCTACTTCGGTGAACTGGTCGGTGACGAGTCACAGCCTGGCTTGCACCTGAAGATTCCGATGGCGCATACCGTGCGCAAGTTCGATCGCCGCATTCTGACCCTGGACAACCAGACCGAGAATTTCCTGACCGGCGAGAAGAAGAACGTCGAGGTCGATTACTTCGTCAAGTGGCGCATCGGCGATGCCGCGACCTACTACCGTGCGACCGGTGGGCAGGAGCTGGTGGCGATGGATCGTCTGGCATCGATCGTCAACCGCGGCATGCGCGATGAGTTCGGTTCGCGCACCATCAAGCAGGTGGTTTCCGATGAGCGCGACGTGATCATTCAGGAACTGGCCAAGGGCGCTGCGGACAAGGTCAAGGATCTTGGTATCCAGATCGTCGACGTGCGGATCAAGACCATCAATCTGCCGAAGGAAGTCAGCGATTCGGTCTATGACCGCATGCGCGCCGAACGTACGCGTGTGGCTTCCGATCTGCGTGCGCGTGGCGCGGAAGAAGCCGAAAAGATCCGGGCCGAAGCTGATCGCGAGGCGCAGGTGACCGTCGCCAATGCCTACCGCACCGCCGAGGAACTGAAGGGCGAGGGCGATGCCAAGGCATCGGAAGTCTATGCCAAGGCCTATGGCCAGGATGGCGAGTTCTATACCTTCTATCGCTCGTTGAATGTTTACCGGGATTCGTTCTCGGGCTCTCAGGACGTCCTGGTGCTGGAGCCTACGGGACCGCTGTTCAAATACTTCAAGGGGCCCGGTTCTCCGTGAGTCTGGATGTGTCCGCGCTGCTCAGCGCCCTCGCACTGGTCATGGTGATCGAGGGCCTGCTGCCGTTTGCTGCGCCGTCCGCCTGGCGGCGCATGCTGTTTACCGTTGCCCAGTTCGAGGATCGCAGCTTGCGCCTGATGGGCGCCGCCAGCATCGTCACCGGCCTAGTGTTGCTGCAGATTATCTAAATCATGTCACCCAAGAAGTGGATGCTGCCGGAAGGCGTGGAAGAATCACTGCCGCCGATTTCCTGGCAGCTTGAGGACCTGCGCCGCAGCTTGCTCGACTACTACCGCGTGCAGGGCTACGAGCTGATTCTGCCGCCGCTGATCGAGCATCTCGATGCCTTGCTGACCGGTACCGCACAGGATCTGGACCGGCAGACGTTCAAGCTGACCGATCCTGCCAGCGGGCGCCTGCTGGGCTTGCGCGCCGACATGACGCCTCAGGCCGCGCGCATTGCGGCTCGGCGCTATGCCGCACAGGCCATCGTGCGTCTCTGCTACCTGGGAACGGTATTGCTGGCCGATGCCGGCAGCCTTGGCGGTTCGCGCTCACCGCGGCAGGTCGGCTGCGAGATCTTCGGCGAGCCGAGTGTCAACGGCGATCTGGAAGTGTTGCGGATGATGCTGGCGACCATCCGCCTGTGTGGTGTCGAGAGCGTGCACCTCGACCTCGGTCATGTCGGTGTCTATCGCGCATTGCTTGCTCAGCTGGGCGTGGATGCCGCCGATGAGGCGTCCCTGTTCGCGATCATGCAACGCAAGTCGCATCCGGACCTCGCGGATTTTTCCGCCAGTCGTGGGGTCAAACCGGCGATTGCGCAGACTTTTCTGCAGCTGATGGATCTGAATGGCGACGTATCGGTACTGGCACGGGCGCGCGAGTTGCTGCAGGGCGCCGGACACGAGGTTCAGGAAGCTCTGCAACTGCTGCAAACCACGGTCGATGCGTTGCGTGCGGAACAGCCGACATTGCCGATTCATATCGATCTGGCCGAGTTGCGTGGTTACAGCTATCACACGGCCATGGTTTTTGCTGCGTTTGTCCCCGGGCACGGCCGCGAGATTGCACGCGGGGGTCGCTACGACGGGGTCGGTCACGAATTCGGGGCGCCGCGACCGGCGACCGGGTTTTCCGCCGATCTCAACGAATTGCTGCGTCTAAGCGCAAAATAAGGTCATACATTGCAGCGCGCAGGTGCCGGGTTGTCCGGCGGCCTGCTGCGATGCTGGTCAACGTCTCAAGGTCAGGATTGAACATGGGTAAGTCAGTAGTGGTCATTGGAGCCCAGTGGGGCGATGAGGGGAAGGGCAAGATCGTCGATCTGCTCACCGATCGCGCCCAGGCGGTTACTCGGTTCCAGGGCGGGCATAACGCTGGCCATACGCTGGTGATCAATGGCGTGAAAACCGCCTTGAACCTGATTCCTTCGGGCATCATGCGTCCAGGCGTCGCCTGCCTGATCGGCAATGGCGTGGTGCTGTCGCTGCCGGACCTGATCAAGGAAATCGAAAAGGTCGAAGCGACCGGCGCATCGGTCCGTGACCGTCTGCGGATTTCGGAAGCGGCCCCGCTGGTCCTGCCGGTGCATGCGAAGCTCGATCAGGCGCGTGAACGTGCGCGTGGCGATGCCAAGATCGGGACCACCGGCAAGGGCATTGGTCCGGCATACGAAGACAAGGTTGCGCGCCGCGCGATCCGTGTCGGCGATCTGTTCTCGCGCGAACTGCTGGCGGCAAAGCTGGGCGAACTGCTCGGCTATCACAACTTTGTGCTGCAGCATTTCTACAAGGAAGAGCCCGTCGATTTCCAGCAGACACTGGATGCGTTGCTGGGCTACGCCGAGATCGTGCGGCCGATGGTCGGCGATGTGACCGAGTTGCTGCGTCTGCATCTGCGTCGTGGTGACAACGTGCTGTTCGAAGGGGCGCAGGGCGCCTTGCTCGACGTGGACCACGGCACGTATCCGTACGTGACGTCATCGAACACCACGGCAGGTGGTGCGTCGACCGGAACGGGCGTGGGCCCGCGCGAACTCGACTACGTGCTCGGCATCGTCAAGGCGTACGCCACGCGTGTGGGCTCGGGACCGTTCCCCACCGAGCAGGAAAACGAGATCGGCCAGCACATCCGCGACAAGGGCGCGGAGTACGGCACCGTGACCAAGCGGCCACGTCGCTGCGGGTGGTTCGATGCGGTTGCCGCACGTCGCTCGATCTTCAACAACAGTGTCACCGGGCTGTGCGTGACCAAGCTGGACGTGCTCGACGAACTCGACACGATCCGCATCTGCACCGGCTATCAGGTCGACGGCAAGCCGGTTGAAGTGCCGCCGGTCGGTGCCGAAGCGTTCGCGAAGGTCGAAGCGATCTACGAAGAGTTGCCCGGCTGGAAGTGCAACACGTATGGCATTACCCGCTATGAAGACCTGCCGGATGCCGCCAAGCATTATCTGAAGCGTGTGGAAGAAGTGACGGAGGCGCAGGTGGCGATCATTTCCACCGGCCCCGATCGCGAACACACGATCGTTTTGCACCACCCTTTCGCCTGACCCCCATCGACGTCCTTACTGCCACCGGTTTCCGCCTGAATGGCCCCCTTCATCGGGGGCTACTGGCTTGCTGCAGGCAAGTCAGCGAGGGATGTGAAAAACTAGGCAGGTTCGGGCGCCCAATAAAAAACCCGGCATTTAGCCGGGTTATTTTATTTGGTGCCCAAGAGAGGACTCGAACCTCCACGGTTTTACCCGCTAGTACCTGAAACTAGTGCGTCTACCAATTCCGCCACCTGGGCAATCAGGGCGCGCATTTTCGCGGTGAGCCAAGCTTTTGTCAATGAAAAAAATCAGTTCAAGTAAAAATAAATTCGGTAAGGAAAAAGCTGGCGAAAAAAATCGCCGGATCGATACGTCGTGGATGCAGCAGGACAGCGAGTTCGAGCGCGAGCAGGTTCGTTACGCCGATCCGATTCCCAGCCGCAAACACATTCTGAAGACCCTGTCCGAACAGGACGGCCCGACGACGCTCGACGAATTGATCGGTCACTTCGGTCTGAGGCAGCTGACGCAACAGGAAGCGCTGAACAAGCGGCTGGTGGCGATGGCCCGCGAAGGGCAGGTGGTGCAGAACCGCACTGGCGGTTACGGCCCGGTGACGCAGATGAATCTGGTGGCTGGCCAGGTGCAGGCGCATCGCGATGGCTTCGGCTTTCTGATTCCCGATGCCGGCGGTCCGGATATTTTCCTGCCGGCGCGGCAGATGCGCGCCCTGATGAACGGCGACCGGGTGCTGGTGCGGGTCGTTGGCCGTGACTACAAGGGGCGCCCGGAAGGTGCGGTCTCCGAAGTCATCGAGCGGGTCAGTCGCAGCATCGTGGGGCGTCTGCATGTGGATCAGGGCGTCAGTTATGTGATCCCCGAGAATCCGCGCGTGCAGCAGGATCTGCTGATCCCGCCCGAGCATCTGGCCGGTGCGCGTCATGGCCAGATGGTGGTGGCCGAGATCATCACGCCGCCGGGGCAGCGCACCTTGCCGGTGGGCAAGGTGTCGGAAATCATCGGCGAGCATCTGGCGCCGGGCATGGAGATCCAGGCGGCCATTCGTGCGCACGGATTGCCGCACGAATGGCCAGCCGCGGTCGAGCGCGAAGCGGCGGCGATTCCGGATACGGTGCAGCCGGAGCAGATCAAGGGACGTGAGGATCTGCGTGACTTGCCGCTGATGACGATCGATGGCGCCGATGCGCGCGATTTCGACGATGCGGTGTACTGCAAGCCGGTCAAGTCCGGGCTGCTGAGCCGTGGCGGCTGGATTCTGTGGGTGGCGATTGCCGACGTCTCGGCCTACGTCACCCCCGACTCGCCGCTGGACAAGGAGGCGACCAAGCGCGGCAACTCGGTGTATTTCCCGCAGCAGGTGATTCCGATGCTGCCGGAGAAGCTGTCGAATGGCCTGTGTTCGCTGAATCCGGACGTCGATCGCTTGTGCATGGTCTGCGAAATGCGCGTGTTGCCGGATGGCGAGATCGCCAAGTCGCGCTTCTATGAAGGCGTGATGCGCTCGAAGGCGCGGCTGATCTACGACGATGTCGCGGAGATTCTCGACAATCCGCAGGGTGAGAAGGCGCAGCAACGTGCGACGGTGGTGCCGCATCTGCAGGCCCTGAACAATGTTTTCGAGGCGCTGTTTGCCGCGCGCAGCCGCCGCGGCGCGATCGATTTCGAATCGACCGAAACCAAGATCGTGTTCTCCGACGACCGCAAGATCGAGCGCATCGTGCCGGTGCAGCGCAATCGTGCGCACCGTCTGATCGAGGAGTGCATGGTGGCCGCGAACGTCGAGTCGGCGAAGCTCACCGAGCGGCACAAGATGCCGACCTTGTATCGCGTGCATGACGAGCCGGATTCGCTGAAGGTCAAGGCCTTGCGCGAGTTTCTCACCCTGCGCGGCTTGACCCTGGGTGGTGCGGACAAGCCGCAGGCCGGCGATTTCGCGAAGACGCTGGCGGCCGCCAAGACCCGCCAGGATCTGGGGCTGATCCAGACCATCCTGCTGCGGACCATGATGCAGGCGCGCTACAGCCCGAAGAACACCGGCCACTTCGGTCTGGCGTTGACGCATTACGCACATTTCACCTCACCGATCCGGCGTTACCCCGACCTGCTGCTGCATCGTGCGCTGAAGCACGCGCTGCGCAAGCAGAAGCCGAAGACCTTCACCTACAGCAACGAGCAGATGGAGGCGCAGGGGGCGCATTGCTCGCTGACCGAGCGCCGCGCCGACGAAGCGACGCGCGATGTCGTGACCTGGCTCAAGTGCGAATTCATGAGCCACCATGTCGGCGAGGAATTCAACGGTACGGTCGCCAGCGTTGCGCCGTTCGGCTTGTTCGTCGAACTGGATGGCCTGTATATCGATGGCCTGGTGCATGTTTCGACCTTGCGCAACGACTACTATGAGCACAATGATCGTCAGCATCGGCTGATCGGCAGTCGCAGCGGTACCAGCTTCGGCATGGGAGACCGCGTGCGGGTGAAGGTCGTCCGCGTTAATCTTGACGAGCGCAAGGTCGATCTGGAGTGGATCAGTTCGCTGGGACGTTCATCCGTCGTTAAGTCTTCCGATTCAAAATCCGGGCGCCCTGACCGCAATCGCAACAGTCGCAATAAATCGCCGAGGAAATCCCGATGAAATACGTACGAGTGCTGGTGGTTGCCGGCATGATTGCTGGCGTTTCTGCTTGTGCTACCGATGATCCTGCCCGTCGTGCCAAGACCGGTGCCGCAATCGGTGCGGTGGTCGGTGCGATCGCCGGCAATCAGATCAGCGATGCGCGTGGCGGCCCGATCGTCGGCGCAGTGGTCGGTGCGCTGGCCGGTGGTGCGGTCGGCAACTACATGGACAAGCAGCATGCGCAGCTGGAGCGCGAGCTGGCGGCCGAGGCAGCTCGCAACGAGCTGAACATCACCCGCCTGTCCGGTGATGCGCTGAAGATCGGTATCGCCAGCGATGTCAGCTTCGATCTGAACAGCGCGCAGATTCGCAGTGATGCGCTGAATACCTACGCCAAGATCGCGAATGTTCTGCAGAGCTACGACAAGACGGTGATTCACGTCGTCGGGCATACCGACAGCACCGGCACCGATGCACACAACCAGGGGCTGTCCGAGCGCCGTGCTGCCTCGGTCGCCAGCTATCTGGCCGGGCAGGGCGTCCCGGTGTCACGTCTGCGTCAGGAAGGGCGTGGCGAGCGTGAGCTACTGGTGCGTACCGGCGACAACGTCAATGAATCGCGCAATCGCCGCGTCGATATCGTGATCAAGCCCATCATCGAGGGGCAGGAACAGCAGGCCTGGACGCCGCCGCCGTATCTCGGCTCCTGAGCGTTCCGGTTGGCGCCATTGCCCCCGCTCCGCGGGGGCAATGTGTTTCTGGCGTCGGCACACGGCACAATACGCGCCGAATTCAAGGAGGCATCGTGGCGAAATCGACGTTGATAGGCGGATTCCACGCGGTCATGGCAGCGTTGGAAGATGCGCACGACAAGCCGTTCGAGATCCTGCTGGCAGATACCCGCAACGACGAGCGCGCACGCCGCGTGCAGGAACTGGCGCGCAGCTTCAATGTTCCGGTGCGGGTGGTGGCGCGTTCCGATCTTGACCTGAAGTCGCCGGAACTACGGCATCAGGGCGTGCTCGCCTATGTGCCCGAGATCGCGTTCGACGGCGAGGACACGCTCTATCGGCCGGCCGAGAAGAACCGCCTGCTGCTGGCGCTGGACGGGGTCCAGGATCCGCACAACCTGGGCGCCTGCCTGCGCACCGCGGAAGCGGTGGGGGTCGATGCGGTGATCATCCCGCGCGATCGCAGCGCCAGCCTCACGGCCGTGGCCCGCAAAAGTGCTGCCGGCAGTGCCGAGCGGATCCCGCTGATCGCGGTGACCAATCTTGCGCGTAGCCTCGACAAGCTCAAGGAACTGGGCTACTGGCTGACGGGGCTTGCGGGTGAAGCCACCGAGACGCTGTATGAGGTCGACCTGACCGGGCCGACGGTGCTGGTGATGGGCGCAGAAGGCGAGGGCATGCGCCGCCTGACCCGCGAAGCCTGCGACCGTCTGGTCAGGATTCCGATGCATGGCAAGGCCGAGAGTCTCAATGTCTCGGTGGCCACCGCGGTGTGCCTGTACGAGGCCTGGCGCCAGCGCAACCTGCCGCCGCCGAAATCGCGGCGCTGAAGCAGCGCCGCTGCGGTCGCCGCGTTGCAACAAGCTGCTGATTCACCTACTATTCGCGCCCCCATTCCGCACGCGGCGTGGGGTTTTTATTTGCCACCTTGCTCCATGTCCGCTGCGTACGGATGGGGGCCACATGGTAAAATCCGTGTGTTCACAAGGAGTTATCGATGCGTCACTACGAAATAGTGGTCATGGTGCATCCGGACCAGAGCGAACAGGTCCCGGCCATGATCGAGCGTTACAAGAACATGATCCAGACCGGTGAAGGCCAGGTTCATCGTCTCGAAGACTGGGGCCGCCGCCAGCTCGCCTATCCGATCGCGAAGGCGCACAAGGCGCATTACGTGCTGATGAACGTCGAAATCAACGACGCCACGCTCGCCGAACTGGAAAACGCTTTCCGCTTCAACGACGCCGTGATCCGCAAGCTGGTCATCAAGATGGACGAAGCGGTCACCGCGCAGTCGGCGCTGTTCAAGGTGCCGGATGAAGAGAAGAAGCCGGGCGAATTCCGCGCCCGCGCCGATTCCGAGAGCGAGACCGAGGGCGACGATGCCGCCCCGGCCGCCGAAGACGTCAACGCCGAAGCAGGAGTCTAAGCCATGGCACAGTTCTATCGTCGCAAGAAGTCCTGCAAGTTCAGCGCCGAAGGCGCACCGGAGATCGACTACAAGGATCTCAACACGCTGAAGGGCTACATCGCCGAGAACGGCAAGATCGTTCCGGCCCGCATCACCGGTACCCGTTCGCGCTACCAGCGTGAGCTGGCGCAGGCCATCAAGCGCGCGCGCTTCCTGGCCCTGCTGCCGTACACCGACCGTCACGTCTGAGGAGCGGCCCATGGAAGTCATTCTGCTCGAGAAGATCAAGAAGCTGGGCGATCTCGGCGATACCGTGAAGGTCGCTGCCGGGTTCGGCCGTAACTACCTGCTGCCGCAGGGCAAGGCACTGCCGGCCACCGAAGCCAACCGCAAGGTGTTCGAAACGCGCAAGGCCGAGCTGGTCAAGAAGTTCAGCGAAAGCCTCAATGCCGCCAAGATCCGTGCCGAGAAGCTCGCCGGCAAGGTCATCACCATCAAGGCACTGGCATCCGACGAAGGCAAGCTGTACGGCTCGGTTGGCCCGGCTGAAGTGGTTGCCGCCGGTGAAGCCCAGGGCGTCGATCTGCGCAAGAACGAGATCGATCTGGGTGAAGGCCCGATCCGTGCCGTGGGCAACTACACCATCGCGGTGCGCCTGCACCCCGAGGTGGAGACCAGCGTCAGCGTGATCGTTGAAGAAAGCCGTAGCCAGGCCGCGCGCTAAGCGACGCTGCTGGCTTCAGTTGTGACCAACCGGCCCGCCTAGTGCGGGCCGGTTTGTTTCCGATGGCCCCTTTCTGTTTGCGCCAGCCTCTTCCGCACCCGCTGCGGGGGAGCGACAATGCCTGCCGATGACCACCTCGCTGAAACTCCAGCAGCAGCCGAAACTGCCTCCCTATTCGATCGAGGCCGAGCAGTCCGTGCTCGGCGGGCTGATGCTCGACAACCGGGTCTGGAGCGACCTGGCCGGCCAGCTGGCGCCGGAGGATTTCTATCGCGAGGATCACCAGCTGATTTTCCGCGCGATCATCGAACTGGTCGGCAGTAACCGGCCCTGCGATTTCGTCACGCTGTCCGAGCATCTCAAGGTTCATGGAGTGCTGGAGCAGGCCGGTGGTCTGGCCTATCTCGGACTCCTGGCCAACGACACGCCGAGCGCCGCGAACGTGCTTGCGTACGCCGAGATCGTGCGCGAGCGCGCGGTGCTGCGTGGGCTGGTGTCGGTGGGTGGGGAAATTGCCGATCTCGGTTATCGCACCGAAGGGCGTGGCTATGCCGAGCTGCTCGATGTGGCGGAACAGCGGGTATTCGCCCTGAGGTCGCGCGCCGAGCACGTCAAATCGCTCTACAAGAGCATGCCGGAACTGATCGACGAGGTCGAAAAGCAGATCGAGTATCTGCGACAGAATCCGGCCGGCGTCGCCGGTCTGGCGACCGGATTTACCGACTTCGACGCCAAGACCACCGGCTTGCGTCCCGGCGATCTGATGATTCTTGCGGGCCGCCCGGCGATGGGCAAGACCAGCTTTGCGCTGAACATTGCCGAGAACGTGGTGACCTCGCCAGACGGGCGCAAGCCGGTCGCCGTGTTCAGCATGGAAATGCCGGCCGAGCAGTTGGCAATGCGCGTGCTGTCTTCGTTCGCGCGCATCCCGCTGGGCAAATTGCGCAGCGGTGATCTGGGTGATCGCGACATGGATCGTCTGGTTTCGCAGAGCGGGCTGCTGCGGGACGCGCCGCTGTATATCGACGAGACCGGTGGACTGTCGCCATTGGAGCTGCGCGCACGCGCGCGACGCATCAAGTCGCGTCATGGCCTGGGCTTGATCATCGTCGACTATATCCAGCTGATGCAGGTGCCCGGCAGCAAGGACAACCGCACCAACGAAATCTCCGAGATCTCGCGCAGCCTGAAATCCCTGGCCAAGGAACTGGAAGTGCCGGTGATCGCGCTGTCGCAGCTGAATCGCGGCGTCGAGCAGCGCGACAACAAGCGCCCGCGCGCCTCGGACCTGCGTGAGTCCGGCGGTATCGAGCAGGACGCCGACCTGATCCTGTTCATCTATCGCGACGAGGTCTACAACAAGGATTCACCGGATGCCGGTACCGCCGAGATCATCATCGCCAAACAGCGTAACGGTCCTCTGGGTGTGATTCGCACGGCATTCCTCGGCGAGTTCACGCGCTTCGACAACCTTGCTCAAGGCTACGAATCGGATTACGGCGAGGCATGATTCCACGCGTTACCGCAACCATCGATCTGGGCGCGATCGAACACAATCTGCGCGTGCTGCGCGGTCATTCGCCGGGCTCGCGGATCATGGCGGCGGTCAAGGCCGACGGCTACGGACATGGGGCGGTACCGGTGGCGCAGACCCTGGAAGCCGCCGGGGTCGATGCCCTGGCAGTGTCCTGCCTCGAAGAAGCGATCGAACTGAGGCAGGCACAGATCCGGGCGCCGATCGCGTTGCTTGAAGGCGTGCTGTCGGCGGCGGAGGCGGCGCTGGCTGTCTCCGCGCGTTTGCAGGTGGTGGTGCACGACAACTGCCAGCTGGCATTGCTGCAGCAACTGCCACCGGACGCACGGCTTTCAATCTGGTTCAAGCTCGACACCGGCATGCACCGCCTGGGGTTTCCAGTGGACGAGGTGCCGCGCTTGCGCGAAGCACTGCAACGGCATCCGAACTGGCAACTGCAAGGCTGGATGACGCATCTGGCTTGCGCCGACGAACTCTCGAACGCGTTCACGACGCTGCAGATCGAGCGCTTCAATGCGGCGTTGACCGGAGTGCCGGGTGCCCGTTCGATTGCCAACTCGGCCGGGATCCTGGGATGGGAATCAGCCCGTACCGACTGGGTGCGTCCCGGCTTGTCGCTGTACGGCTGCTCGCCGTTTGCCGGGCGTACCGCAGCGGAGTTCGGTTTGCGGCCGGCAATGCAGTTGCAGAGCCGGCTGATTGCGGCACGCGAGTACGCCGCAGGGGAAGGGATCGGCTACGGCCGCACGTACGTTTGTCCGGAGCGCATGCCCATCGGCGTCGTTGCCGTGGGCTATGCCGATGGCCTGCCGCGAGTCTTGCGCAACGGCACGCCGTTCCTGATTCACGGCCAGCCTGCGCCGCTCGCTGGCCGCATCTCGATGGACATGATCACGGTCGATCTGCGCGCGGTACCGGCGGCGCGCGTCGGTGATCCGGTGCAGCTGTGGGGCGCGGGTCTGGCGGTCGAAACCATTGCCGAATGTGCGGGCACGCTGGCCTATGAATTGCTCTGCGGTCTGACCCAGCGCGTGCATTTTCATCACCTGCCGCCGGGCTGAGTGCGCTGCCGGCCGCCGATCCTAGCTGTCGAGCAGAAAGGTCATGTGCGTGCCCACCAACTCGACCGTATCGTTGTGATGGAGTTTGCGCGCCTGCGCATCGATGGCCTGACCGTTCACCAGCGGCCGCTGTCCGGCTTCTGCGCCACCGACATGCACGATGTAATAGCCGTCGACGCGGCGCGTGATCGCGGCCACCTGCACACCGGGTTTCCCGATCGTCGTCAGCGCCTTGGACAGCTCCAGTTCCTTGCCGGCGTTGGGGCCGGTGGAAACACGCAGCTTGCCGAGCGCCGGGCGAGTGCCCGCAGCGGCGGCTGCAGCCGGAGCAGCGCTTGATGCCGCCTGGCTGACCTTGCTGTCGAAGGCGGCACCGAACTGGCCCGGCTTCAGGATCATGGTTTTTTCGAAATCGTCGTCGCTGGCGACCTCACCCTGGTACTGCAGGCGGTTGCGCCCGATCGAGACGACATCGCCATGGGTCAGGGGATGCTTGCTGATGGCCTTGCCGTTGACCTGCGTACCGTTGGTCGAGTCCAGATCCTCGAGGAACGAATCCTGGAGGATGGTGACGATCACCGCGTGATGGCCGGAAACGGATTTGTCGTCCAGGCTGATGTCGTTGTCCGGATGACGGCCGATGCTGAGCCGCTCCTTGCTCAGGAGTACTTCCCGGGACTGTCCATTGCTGTCGGTGACGATGAGCTTGCCCATAGTGTCAGAACCATTCCATTAAACGTTCATACCAGCGCCGGCCGCGAGCAAACGATGCGTCTGCTCGGGCCAGCACGACCGAAACATTGTCCTTGCCGCCGGCTTCGTTCGCGAGGCCAACCAAGGTCTCGGCGGCGAGCGTGAGATTGGCCGCATGGGCGTGCAGGGTGGCGCCGATGCGTTCGTCGCTAACCATGTCGGTCAGACCGTCGGAGCACAGCAGCACGATGTCGCCGACTTCCACGGTGTCCTCGATCACATCGACCAAAACCTCGGCTTCGACCCCCAGAGCCCGCGTTACGATATTCTTGCGCACCAGCTTGGCGGCGTCTTCGCGCGAGTAGTGCCCACGTGAGACCAGCTCCTCGATCAGGGAATGGTCTCGGGTGATCTGTTCGAGCGCTCCCTGGCGATAACGATACAGACGTGAGTCGCCGACGTACGCAATCGACATGCGTGCGTCATGCAGCAGGCAGGCGACGATGGTGGTGCCCATGCCGGCGCACTGTGGCTGGCTTTTCGACACCTGATGGATCGTGCGATGCGCTTCGTCGAGTGCCGTCTTGAGCAGCAGCGACTCCTGGCAGTAGCCGCTGGCGCGATCCAGCTCGCCGCGATTCAGCGTCGGCCACAGGCGCTTGACCACATCGAGCACGCTGGTGATGGCGATGCCACTGGCGATCTCGCCCGCGTTGTAGCCGCCCATGCCATCGGCCAGCAGCAGCAGGCCGATCTCCGGTTCCTCGGCCACCGCATCCTCATTGTTCTGCCGAACCCGTCCGGTGTCGGTCAGGAGCGCAGTGGCGACTTTGTCTTTCAGCGCCATGCGCGATTCAGACCTGGCCATCCAGTTGCGTCGCCGCGGCGCGCAGATCGCGTGCGAGATCGGCGCCTCGCTGATAACGCGCTTCCGTATTTTTCTGCAGTGCACGGTCGATGATCTGCGTCAGTGCTGCCGGCAGGTCCGGGCGCACGATCGCCAGCTGCGCATGGGGCTCGTTGGCGATCTTGAACATCAGTGTGGCCATCGATTCCGCCTGGAACGGCAGGGTGCCGGTCAGCAGTTGATACAGCGTCACGCCGAGCGAGAACAGATCGGAGCGACCATCCACTTTCTTGCCGGCCAATTGCTCCGGCGACATGTAGCTGGGTGTACCCAGGACCATGCCGGTCTTGGTCTTGCTGGAATCGGCAATGCGCGCGATGCCGAAGTCCATCAGCTTGATGGTCCTGCTGGCATCGACCAGCATCATGTTCGCCGGCTTGATGTCGCGATGCACGATGCCGTTGCTGTGCGCATAGTCGAGCGCGTCGGCGGCGTTGGCCGCCAGTTGCAGCACCTCACCGGCGGGCAGCAGATTGTTGGGTTTGGTGTGGCGTGTCAGATCGTGGCCCTTGATGAATTCCATCGCGATGTAGGCGAGGTCATGTTCCTCACCGGCATCGAAGATCGACACGATATTCGGGTGGGCCAGACGTCCGGCGGTCTCCGCTTCGCGGAAGAAGCGCTCCTTCACGCCCGCCAGTTCATCGGGCTCGAACTCCTGCGACAGCGCCATAGTCTTGATCGCGACACTGCGGCCGATCTTGGGATCCTTGCCCATGTAGACCACGCCCATCGCCCCCTTGCCGAGCTCCTTCTCGACCTGATATCGGCCGAGCATCGGTTTTTCGAGCTGCTGCGTGGCGTCGAGCACCATCGTGCCGCCCGGATGTGTCGTGCCGCCACCGCCGAGGATCACGGTTTCCGACAGCTTCTTGGCGCGCGACAGCTTCTGCGGAATATCGCGGAAATCCTTGTTGAAGCCGGCGATGTACTGGTAGACCGACTCCGCCTTGTTGAACTGACGCTTGCGCTCGAAATCCAGTGCGAGGTTGTACAGCAGGTCGAGTACACGCTCGTCGACCGGCTGCACGCGGCGGAATTTCTCGAACGCCATGTCGAGCTGCCCCTGGCCCTGGAACGCCAGGCCGAGCATCTTGTTCGATTCAGATCCCTCGGCGTCGCTGGTCTGCTTCAGGCGCTCGGTGATGTTGAATTTCTTGACGGTCATGAACGCATGGCCGGCCAGCAGGAACAGTGCTGCGATCGTCAGCTTCAGCCACAACGCTGCCGAGGCCATGACCGCGATCTGCGTCCCCAGCAGTGCGATCGCCAGGACCACGGTCACCAAGGCCGCAGCCGTAGCGCGCAGGCGCGGCAGGATCAGCGCGAGGTAGGCAGTCAGCAGCAGGAACAGCGCCAGCTCTAGCCAGCCGGCCCAGGCCGGACGCGTGAAGAAATCCTGCTGCAGGATGCTGGAGACCACATGCGCGAGCGTTACCACGGGCGCGGTCGAGGCCGCAATCGGCGTCGCGAAGGTATCGCCGGTGCCGGCCGCGGTGGTGCCGACCAGGACGATCTTGCCCTGATAGCGGCTCAGCGGCAGCTTGCCGCTCAGGACGTCGTAGGCGGAGTCGACCGGAAACGCGGGGCCGCGAGCGCCGTCGGTATACCAGTGCGAATACATCCGCAGTGCCGGAGAGGTATCGATGCGCAGCTGCCCCAGGGTGACGCCTTCGCCCAGACGCAACTGCAGGTCGTCGGGTTTCAGGTTCAGCGCCTGCGCGGCAATCGCCAGTGCCAGCGATGGGTAGAACTGCTCGTAATGCTGCAGCACCAGCGGCTCGAAGCGGATCGCACCATCGACATCGGGCGTGGCGTTGAGATGGCCGATCGCAACGGCGGCCTCGCCGAGCGCCGCGATAGGGATTTGCGCTTCGGTGGTCGGGAGTGGCAGCGCACCGTCGGCGCGGGCGCCGACAAGATCCTCGACATGAGTCAAGGCATTGCGACGGACGTAGTCGGGCAACTCGGCATCGGGTCGGCCTTGCGGCCGGCCGATCTCGAAGATCATCGGCAACAGTACCCGACCATGAGCGCGCACGGCATCGGCCAACTGTGCATCGGGTGCGTCACTGGCCTTGGCTGCTGCGTCCAGCTGCCCGAGCAACTCGGTCATCAGCTTGCGGTAGTCCTGCGCGAGGCTGGAGGTGCGATAAGCCTCGGCAATCCCGGCCACCGCAGGGCTGCGGCTTGCAATTTCGTCGAGCATCACGCCAAAGGTTTCGATCTCGACCGGAATCTGTTGCGTCAGCGGTGAGGTCGCCAGTTGCGCAGTGAGTTCCTGCAGCACAGCGCCGGACGACGATTGCTCCGCTTCGAGATACAGCGCGGTATTGCCGATCACGCGTGCGCCACCTTCGCGCAATTTGTCGATCAGTTCCGCCTGCTGCGCACGCGGCCACGGCCAGCGGCCGAGATTGCGGATCGAATGATCATCGATGGCAACGATCGCAATGCGATCGGACGGCGCGCGGTCGCGCGCGCGGACGCCGACGTCGTAGGTATAGCGCTCCAGCGACTGAAAGCTGTCGCTGAAAAAACCGAAAGCCAGAGCGCTGAAGACGACAGTGAAAACGAGTGCTGCGAACCAGTCCCTGGTCCAGATAGTCTGCTTCACCGCTCAGTCCCCCCGAACCCGATGCGTTAAGCTTGATAGTACCTGTTTTCCAACCCTTCAAGACCGGAATCGTGCACGCATGGCCAAGGCGCGTACCCAGTATTTATGCCAGCACTGCGGCGCCGCCAGCCCGAAGTGGGTCGGGCAGTGTCCGGACTGCGGCACCTGGAACAGCCTGGTCGAATCGGTGGTGACGGCGGCAGCCAAACCACGTGGCGGCATGAGCGGGGTGGCGAGCGGTCGGATCCAGAAACTGGCCGATGTCGGATTGGTTGAAGCCACGCGCGCCAGCACCGGCTTGTCGGAAATGGACCGGGTGCTGGGGGGCGGCATTGTTCCGGGGGCTGTGATCCTGATCGGCGGTGATCCCGGGATCGGAAAATCGACGTTGTTGCTGCAAGTGCTCAGCGATCTGCAGTCACGTCTGTCGACTCTGTATGTCACCGGCGAAGAGTCATTGCAGCAGGTGCATCTGCGTGCGCATCGGCTCGGTCTGAAACAGATGGATCTGCCGGTGCTGACCGAAACCGGCGTCGAGCAGATCCTGGCGCAGATGCAGGCCTTGCGTCCCGGCTTCGTGGTGATCGATTCGATCCAGACGCTGTACACCGATGCGCTGGATTCGGCGCCGGGCTCGGTATCGCAGGTGCGCGAATGTGCGTCGCAGCTGGTGCGCTACGCCAAGTCGACGCAGACCACGGTGGTGCTGGTCGGCCACGTGACCAAGGAAGGGGCGATCGCCGGGCCGCGGGTGCTCGAGCACATGGTCGATACGGTGCTGTATTTCGAGCACGACCCCGGTTCGCGCTTCCGCCTGATCCGTGCGGTGAAGAATCGTTTCGGCGCGGTCAATGAATTGGGCGTGTTCGCGATGACGGACAGCGGCCTGAAAGAAGTCGCCAATCCGTCGGCACTGTTCCTGTCGCGGCATGAGCAGCCGGTACCGGGCAGCGTGATCACGGTGACGCGCCAGGGCAACCGGCCATTGCTGGTGGAGGTGCAGGCGCTGGTCGATCAATCGCTGATCGGCAATCCGCGCCGGGTCACGCTGGGCCTGGAAGCCAACCGGCTCAACATGCTGCTCGCGGTGCAGCATCGGCATGGCGGCATTTCGCTGGGCGATCAGGACGTGTTCGCCAATGTCGTCGGCGGCATGCGCATCCAGGAAACCTCGGCGGATCTGCCGCTGCTGCTCGCCGCCTTGTCCAGTTACCGCAATCGTCCGCTGTCCGGTGACTGCGTGGTGTTTGGCGAGGTGGGGCTGGCGGGCGAGGTGCGGCCGGTCGCCAACGGCGAGGAGCGGCTGCATGAAGCGGCGAAGCAGGGTTTTCGTCGCGCCATCATTCCGGAGGCCAATCGGCCGCGGCGTTCGGCCAAGCTCGATCTGGAAGTCGTGGCGGTGACGCGGCTGGAGCAGGCGCTGGCGCAGCTCTGAGCATGCTGCCTGAGTGGTTCACGCCGCGCGGCTGCTGCCGTTCTTCCTGGGTGGCGGCAGGATGCGCGTGGCCTTGACCGCATTCGCACGCGTTTCAATGATCTCCAGCACATAACCCTGGATTTCGGTCTTGGCGCCGGCCTGTGGCAGGTGCTCGAATTTTTCCAGCAGCAGGCCGTTGATCGTGCGCGGCCCATCGGTGGGCAGCTTCCAGCCGAGGCTCTTGTTGAGGCTGCGGATGGTGACGGCACCGGCGACACGGTAGCTGCCGTCGGGATCGGCGTAGACGTTCTTCATCCGGGTGGCCGGGTCTGAAGTGAACTCGCCGACCACTTCTTCGAGGATGTCTTCCAGGGTGACCAGTCCCTGGATGTCGCCATACTCGTCGACCACGAAGCCGATGCGTCGCTTCTGGTTCTGGAAGTTGAGCAATTGCTGATTGAGCGGCGTGCCTTCCGGAATGAAGTAAGGCTCGCGGGCGAGCGCCAGCAGGCTGTCGATCTCCAGCGTGTTCTCGGCCGCAAGGCGCACCACACGGCGCAGATGGACCACGCCCTTGAGGTTGTCGATGCTGCCGTCGAATACCGGCAGGCGGGTGTGCTGGCTGCCGACGATGGCATTGCGCACCTCGTCCCAGGGTTCCGAAATATCGATGCCGAGAATCTCGTTGCGCGGCACCATGATGTCTTCGACCGTCACTTTCTCCAGATCGAGGATCGACAGCAGCATTTTCTGGTGCCGTTGCGGAATCATCGCGCCGGCTTCGCTGACCACGGTGCGCAGTTCTTCGCTGCTGATGCTGTGCTGTGCAGCGTCTTCCGGCGAGACGCCGATCAGACGCAGCAGGCGGTTGCCGATCAGGTTGATGCCATCGATGGCCCAGCCGAACACGCGCACGACCGGCCAGTACAGCCAGGCCGCCGGCATCGCGATCCGCTCCGGGCTGAGCGCACCCAGGGTTTTCGGCATGGATTCGGCAAAGATGAAGATCAGCAGGGCGGTCGCGATGGTCGCGACCAGCAGTGCCGTCTCGCGATCGCTGATCAGCTGATAGGTGATGCCGAGCAGCAGCATCGGGATCAAGGCTTGCGCCAAATTGTTGAGCAGCAGGATCAGGCCGATCAGGCGATCGGGACGCTGCAACAGGCTGGAAGCCATTCTGGCTGCACGATCCCCCTGTTGGGCGCGATGGCGCAGGCGATAGCGGTTGAGTATCATCAACCCGGTCTCGGATCCGGAAAGGAATCCGGACACCAGCAGGCAGACGATCAGTGAACCAAAGAGTGCAGCGAGTGAAATGTCTTCCAAGAGCGCGGTCGTCAAGAGGCCGTGTCCGGCAGGATAGTTTCGGAGCGGCGTCAGGCTGTCAACTGTGGCAACTTTAAGAAAGTGCTCTAACCCCAGTGTTTTCCTAGGATTTGTTCAAGAATTAGCTTGCTGCCGAAGTACGCCAGGATCAGCATGGCGTAGCCGGCCAGGGTCCAGCGGATGGCGGTGCGGCCGCGCCAGCCGTAGCGGATGCGCCCCCACAGCAGCACGCCGAAGATCAGCCATGCGGTGATCGACAGCACCGTCTTGTGCGCCAGATGCTGCGCCACCCAGTCGCGGATGAACCACAGACCGGACAGCAGCGTCAGCGACAGCAGCACAAAGCCGATCCCGATCAATTGAAACAGCAGCCGTTCCATGGTCTGCAGTGGCGGCAGCGCCCGCATCAGGTACGTCAGCTTGTGGCTGTGCAGCAGCCGTTCCTGCGCGGCCAGCAGTCCCGCATGGATCGCGGCCAGTGTCAGCAGACCCGCAGAGAGCAACGACAGGACCACGTGGCTGCGCACCTTCCAGTCGATGACCGCAATCTCGCTTGCCGGTGTGGGCCAGGTGGTGGCGCAGATCGCCACCAGACCCGCCAGCGGGTAGACCACCAGCCCCAGCGTACGCAGCGGCTCGCGCCAGCACATTGCCCACAGCAGCAGGGCCGACTGCCAGCCGAACAGGGACAGGGCTTCGTTGATGCCAATGGTGATGCGGTCGTTGGCCAGCACATGGCTGCTGAGCGCGACGCCATGCAGCAACAGCGCAGCCGCCGGCAGCAGGCGCTCTGGCCACGATGGCTGCGGGCTGCGCCAGATCAGTAGCGCACTGGTGCAATAAAAGGCGAGAGCGAGGGCGGCATAGGGCATAGGCGCCGCAGGATAGCATTGGCGTCGCGGTCTCAAGGCAGTGCTGTGCTACGATGCCACGTCTCCAGACGACTGAATGCATGCGGATCAAGGTCCTCGGATGTAGCGGCGGCGTTGGCCCAGGTCTGCGGACCACGAGCCTGCTCGTGGACGACGAGATCCTGATCGACGCCGGCACCGGTGTTGGCGATCTTTCGCTCCATCAGCAGCGACGCATTCGCCATGTATTCCTGACGCATTGCCATCTCGACCATGTCTGCGGCCTCGCGTTTCTGGCCGACAACCTGTTCGACCTGATCGACCGTCCGATCGAAGTGCATGCCACGGTGGAGACATTGAGCAGCGTGCGCGAGCACATCTTCAACTGGAAGATCTGGCCGGATTTCTCGACCTTGCCTGACGAGACGCGGCCCTTGCTGCGATGGCGGGAAACGATTCCGGGGCAGGTGTTCGATCTGGAACAGGGGCGTAGCATCACCGCGTTTCCGGTGCTGCATACGGTGCCGGCCGTCGGATACGCCTTGCAGGGCCAGCGCGGCACCTTTGCCTTCAGCGGCGACACCTATGCCGACGACCGCCTGTGGAATTTCCTGAATCAGCTGCCGAGGCTGGACAAGCTGATGATCGAAATTGCGTTCCCCGACGAGCAGGCCGCGCTGGGGCATGCCGCAAAGCATTTCACGCCCAGCTTGCTGGCGGACGAACTGCGCAAGCTGGATCACCGGCCCAGGCTTTACCTGACCCACCACAAGCCGGGCTGTGAGCCGGCCATCGAGCGCCAGTGCAAGCAAGCCCTGCAGGGCTGGGACTACGTCCATCTGCGGCGCGGCGATACCATCAGCTTTTCATGAATCCCAGCCTACAATAGGCGCCCCGGCTTCGTGCTTCGCGGCCCGCTTTCACTCTTCCGATCATGTTCGAGACCCTAACTTCCCGCCTTTCCCGCGTTCTTGATTCGATTCGCGGCCAGGGCCGCCTGACCGAAGACCAGATCAATGCCGCTGCGCGCGAGCTGCGCATGGCGCTGCTCGAGGCCGACGTCGCATTGCCGGTGGTCAAGGAATTCGTCGATCAGGTCAAGGCGCGCTCGGTCGGGGTTGAGATCACGCAATCACTGACCCCGGGGCAGGAATTCCTGCGCGTGGTGCAGCAGATCCTGACGGAAACGCTCGGGGGTACCACGCAGGGTCTGGACCTGCGTGCGCAGCCGCCGGCGGTGATCCTGATGGCCGGCCTCCAGGGCGCCGGCAAGACCACCACCACCGGCAAGCTCGCGCTGTGGCTGAAGGAGCGCGAGAAGAAGAACGTGGTGGTGGTGTCCTGCGACGTTTACCGTCCGGCCGCGATCGAGCAGTTGCGCATCGTCGCCGGCAATGTCGGCGTCGATTGCTTCCCGTCCGCGGTGGGCGAGGACCCCGTTGCCATCGCGCAGGCGGCGCTGGCCCATGCGCGCAAGCAGTACGCCGATGTGCTGATCATCGATACCGCCGGCCGCACCACGGTCGACGAAGCGATGATGGCGGAGATCCGCGCGCTGCATGCCGCGTTGACGCCGGTCGAGACCCTGTTCGTGGTCGACAGCATGACCGGCCAGGACGCGGCCAAGACTGCGCGCGCGTTTGCCGATGTGCTGCCGCTCACCGGCGTGATCCTGACCAAGGTCGATGGCGATGCCCGCGGTGGCGCGGCGTTGTCGGTACGACAGGTCACCGGCCGGCCGATCAAGTTCATCGGCGTCGGCGAGAAATCGGACAAGCTGGAACTGTTCCATCCCGACCGTATCGCCACGCGCATTCTGGGCCAGGGCGACGTCCTCGGACTGATCGAGGAAACCGCGCGCAAGGTCGATCACGAAAAGGCGCAAAAGCTTGCCGACAAGCTGAAGAAGAACAAGCGCTTCGATCTCGAGGATTTCCGCGAGCAGATGTTGCAGGTGCAGAACATGGGCAGCATGCAGTCGCTGCTCGAAAAGCTACCTGGCGGTGCGCAGATGCAGGCGCAACTGAAGAACGTCGATGCCGAAAAGCAGATTCGTCGTACTGTGGCCATCATCAATTCGATGACTAGGCAGGAGCGCCGTTTCCCGGACCTGATCAAGGCTTCGCGCAAGCGGCGCATCGCGGCCGGCTCCGGGCTGGAAGTGCAGGAAGTCAACAAGCTGCTGCGTCAGTTCGAGATGACGCGCGACATGATGAAAAAGGTGGCTTCGGGCGGCATGGCGAAAATGATGCGCGGACTGGCCGGGCGCTTGCCGCCCGGCATGATGCCGCGGCGCTAGAGCAGGTCGAGGGCGCATCCATCGTGCTTTCCGCTTCCAGGCGCGTGCTGCGGGTGACCATGATCCTGTTGTTGGCTGGCCTCGGTTGGGGGCTGCCGCAAGGGGTGATGGCGCAAGGCACACCGGTGGAAAGCATCGGCATCGGCACCGTGGCCCCCGAGGCCGCGGGCGTGGTGTTGCAGGGCCCCGAAGGCGTCAAGCTCAGCACCCTGCGTGGTCGGGTGGTGGTGGTGGATTTCTGGGCGTCGTGGTGCGCGCCTTGTCTGGAATCCATGCCCAAGCTGAACGCGATGCGCACCCGCCTGCACGGCGAAGGGTATGACGACCGCTTCGAAGTGCTGGCGGTCAGCGTCGACAAGGAAGTGAAACTGGCGCGACGGTTTCTCGAGGTGCGGCCGGTGCAGTATCCGGTGGTGGCCGATCCGGTCGGCATTTCGACCCAGAACTTCAAGGTCTGGCGCTTGCCGGCGACCTATCTGATCGATGCGGATGGCCGCGTCGCCATGATCTGGTATGGTTACGGTGCCGATTTCGCCAGCGATATCGAAGCGCGCAGTCGCGCGCTGCTGGCCAAGCTCCACTGACGGCTGGCCGTTCTCGTAGGTCCGTAGTAGGCTATCGTTGCCCTGTCGGTAGTGTGGCGAGCTCCGGCAGCTTGGCTACGACTCCGGCCGTCGCGCCCTCACGGCGCCATTCCCCCGTAATTCTCCTCAGGAGTTCCTGCTGTGTCCGCATCGCCTGCTATCACTTTGTCCACTGTCGACATCCAGCGTCTCGAACGGATTCTCGAGGACGGCAACGTGCCCAATTCGCCGAATATCGAGGCGCTGCGCGAAGAATTGTCGCGCGCTGAAGTCGTTGAGCCGCAGCAGATGCCCGCCGGTGTCATCACCATGAACTCGCGCGTGCGGCTGTTGAATGAAAGCACCGGCAAGCCTCACGAACTGACACTGGTCTATCCGCAGGCCGCCGATGGCGCATTGGGGCGCGTGTCGGTACTGGCGCCGGTGGGTAGTGCATTGCTGGGCCTGTCCACCGGCCAGTCGATCGACTGGCCGATGCCGGATGGCACGGTTTCCCGCCTGAAAGTGCTGGAAGTGCTGTATCAGCCCGAGTCGGCGGGCCAGTACCACATCTGATTTCGCCGATTTTTCGCTGCTGTGACGATAACCCCGTCACAGCACTGGAAAACTGTGAAGAAATCGCTACAATACGCGGCCTTTCAGCGGCCTAGCGCTGATCAAGCTATTGGAATTCAGCAAGTATGGTAACTATTCGTTTGGCTCGTGCCGGCGCCAAGAAGCGTCCGTTCTACCACGTCGTTGCGACTGAAAAGAGCAGCGCCCGTGACGGCCGCTTCATCGAGCGCGTCGGCTATTACAACCCGAATGCCAAGGGCAACGAGCAGAAGCTCGTGCTGGACATGCCCCGCATCGAGCATTGGACCAAGAACGGCGCGCAGGTTTCCGAGCGCGTTGCGTATCTGGTGAAGACGGCGCCGAAGGCTGCCTGAACGCGATGACGGCACACCGGGTGACGCTGGGCCGCGTCGCTGGCGTTTACGGTGTGCGGGGTTGGATCCGGGTTCATTCCCAGACCCGACCGGCCGACAACATATTTCGCTACAAGCGCTGGTGGATCACCGGCGGCGCGCGTACGGCATATGAAGCCACGGTGATTGAATGTCGCCTCCAGGGCAGTGGACTGGTGGCGCAGATCAGCGGTGCAGATGGGCAGCCGATCAGCGATCGCAATCTTGCGGCCGCCCTGGTCGGTGCTGACATTGAAGTGGCGCGGTCAGATATGCCGCCGCTGCCTCAGGGTCAGTATTACTGGATCGACCTGATCGGTTTGCAGGTCGAGAATCTGTCCGGAACCCCTTTGGGGGTGGTCAAGGATATGACCAGCAATGGCGCCCAGGATGTGCTGGTGATCGAGGATGGCGCGATACAGCGGCTGATTCCGTATGTATCGGGTCCGGTCATCAAGCAGGTGGACATGGCGGCACGGCGCATCGTCTGCGACTGGCTGCCCGAGTACGATGAAAATTGAAGTCATCACGCTGTTTCCGGAGTTGGTGGAACAGGTGGTGCACCATGGAATGCCGCGGATTGCCGCGGAGTTGGGACAGTTGGCGCTGACGACACGCAATCCGCGTGACTGCAGTACCAACAAGTGGCGGCGGGTCGATGATCGACCCTACGGCGGTGGTCCCGGCATGGTGATGGAAGCCGAGCCTTTGGCGATGTCGGTTGCTGCCGCCAAGGCAGCGCTGGGCAAGCCGGCGAAGGTGGTGTATCTGTCGCCGCAGGGCGAGCGCTTCGACCAGCGATGGGCGGAGCGGCTCAGCGGTGAGCAGGAACTGATCCTGCTGTGTGGTCGCTATGAAGGGCTGGATGAGCGCTTGTTGCATAGCGAAGTCGATTTCGAATTGTCGTTGGGCGATTTCGTAATGTCCGGCGGCGAGTTGGCAGCGATGGTGGTGGTAGACGCGATCGCGCGGTTGTTGCCAGGTGTATTGGGGTCCGATGCGTCGGCGGCGAACGATTCGTTCTCCGCAGGCCTGCTGGATCACCCGCACTACACGCGTCCTGAAGTCTGGCGCGGACAACCGGTGCCGGAGGTGCTGCTCAGTGGCGACCACGCCCGAATGGCACGCTGGCGGTTGAAGCAAGCGTTGGGGCAGACCTGGCTGAAACGGCCGGATTTGCTCGACGGACTGGAACTGGACAAGAAGTTGAAGGCGCTGTTGCGCGAGTTCATCGCGGAGCAGGACATTGAAGACAGAGGTAAGGACGATGCGCGCGAACAAGATCATTTCCGCAATTGAAGCGGAACAGATGGACAAGAAGATCCCCGACTTCCGCCCGGGCGATACGGTCGAAGTGAAGGTCAAGGTCAAGGAAGGCGACCGCGAGCGCCTCCAGGCGTTTGAAGGCGTCGTCATTGCCCGCCGCAACCGTGGCGTCAACTCCGCGTTCACGGTCCGCAAGACCGCGCACGGCGAAGGCATCGAGCGCGTGTTCCAGACCTACAGCAAGCAGGTTGCCGAGATCACGGTGAAGCGCCGTGGCGACGTGCGCCGCGCCAAGCTGTACTTCCTCCGTGGCCTCTCCGGCCGCGCTGCGCGCATCGCCGAAAAGCTCGACTAAACCGTCGCGCTCTGGCGTAAGCCAGGACCCGTGCAGGCAAGCCTCATGATCCTTCAGGGTCGTGGGGCTTTCTGCTGCGCGTCGAAAAAATCTGTGCGCTGCAATGGTGCGGTCGACTTGAATCAGCGCGTGTCCGACCCCAGAACCAGCGGTCTACGATTCAATTCCGTATTGCGAGGGAGCCCATGACCACCGAACGCCGAGAATTCCAGACCGAGGTGCGGCAACTGCTGCATCTGATGATCCATTCGCTGTACTCGAACAAGGAAATCTTCCTGCGCGAGCTGATTTCGAATGCGTCCGATGCCTGCGACAAACTGCGCTTCGCCGCGATCGATCAGCCGGCGTTGCTGGCAGGTGAGGAACTCGCGGTCGAGCTGATTCCCGACCCGGCGGCGGCGACCCTGACCATCCGTGACAACGGTATTGGCATGTCGCGCGAGGAAGTGATCGACAATCTCGGCACCATTGCGCGTTCCGGCACCCGCAAGTTCCTCGAGAGTCTGTCGGGTGATCAGAAGAAGGACGCCGGCCTGATTGGCCAGTTTGGCGTCGGCTTCTATTCGGCGTTCATCGTTGCCGACAAGGTCACGGTGTTGACGCGCGGTGCTGGTGCTGAGGCGGCGGTTCGCTGGACCTCGGACGGCGAGGGGGAATTCACGGTCGAATCCGCGGACAAGCCGACGCGCGGTACCGAAGTGATCCTGCATCTGCGTGAGGACGAGCGCGAGTTTCTGGAGCCGGCGCGACTGTCGGCGATCGTGCGCAAGTATTCCGATCACATCGGCCTGCCGATTCGCCTGCGTGACGACAAGGGCGAGACGGAGACGGTGAATCAGGCGCGTGCGCTCTGGACCCGTCCGAAATCGGAACTCGCTGACGAGGACTACAAGAGTTTCTATCAGCACCTGACCCACGATTTCGAAGCGCCGCTGGCTTGGGCGCATCACAAGGTCGAAGGTACGCTGGAGTACACCTCGCTGCTGTACATCCCGACGCGTGCGCCGTTCGATCTCTGGGATCGCGAGCAGAGCCGCGGCGTGCAGTTGTACGTGAAGCGCGTGTTCATCATGGATCGCGCTGCGGAGTTGCTGCCGGCGTATCTGCGTTTCGTGCGCGGTCTGGTCGACACGGCCGATCTGCCGTTGAACGTGTCGCGCGAGTTGCTGCAGGGCAACCGCACGGTGGAGAAGATCCGCGCCGCACTGGTGCGACGGGTACTCGATCTGCTGGATGATCTCGCCGAAAAGCGTCCGGAGGATTACACGCGCTTCTGGAATGTATTCGGCACGGTGCTCAAGGAAGGCATCGTCGAGGACGCGACCAATCGTGAGCGTATTGCACGCCTGTGCCGTTTCCAGAGCAGCACGCAGGCTCCCGATGACGCAGCACTCGGGCTCGATGCCTATCTGGCACGCATGGTCGAGGGGCAGGACAAGATCTACTACCTGACTGCGGACACGCTGGCCACGGCGCGCAACAGTCCGCATCTCGAGGGTTTCCGCGCCAAGGGCTACGAGGTGCTGCTGCTGACCGATCGCATCGACGAATGGGTGGTCACGCATCTGCAGGACTACCAGGGCAAGGCACTGGAATCGGTGGCGCGCGCGTCCAAGGACATTGAAAGCCGGATCGAAACGCCGGATCGCGAACGGCATGAAACCGAGTACCGCGAGGTGATCGAGCGCGCACAGCAGGTCTTGAGCGAGCGCGTCGAATCGGTGCGCCTGTCGGCGCGGCTGACCGAGTCGCCGTCGTGCATCGTTGCCGGAGAGCACGCGCTGTCGCGGCGCCTGGAGGAAATGCTCAAGCGCGCCGGGGAGTCGCTACCGGCGTCGCGACCGGTGCTGGAGCTGAATCCGACCCATCCGCTGGTCGAGCGTCTGAAGGCGACCAGCGCCGACGAGGAATTTGGCGATCTGCTGGAGCTGCTGCTGGGTCAGGCGGTACTGGCCGAAGGGACGGCGCTGGAAGATCCGGCGGCGTTCGTGCGCAGCCTCAACAAGCTGATTCTGGCGCAGAGCAGCAGCGGCCGCATTCTGGTGAGCTGATTGTCGTCGTCGTCGGCGCGGGGGGGGGCGGGGCCGCCGGCGTACACCCCCCCCGCCGCGCCCAACGCAAT
>JBEBWZ010000009.1:0-47903 GCA_040391865.1 Solimonas flava | reverse complement strand
ATTGAGCCAGCTTTCGATGATCACGTAGAGGCCGACCAGGCAGGCCCCGGTCAGCAGGCGCAGCGGGCCCCACATCAGCGGATGAACCCACAACAAATGCAGCACCGCAGTACTCGACGCGACGGCAGCCAGCAGTGCGAATGCGCGGATGTGACCGATGCTGCGGATCAGTCGCGGGCTGGCATAGGTGCCCAGCAGATAGCCGAGGAAATAGGCCGACATGATCAGGCCCATCTGGCGATCGCTGTAGCCTTCGAGTGCGCCGCGCACCGCCAGCAGCGTGCCGAACAGGCCATTGCCGACCAGCAGCAATGCGACGCCGAGCAGCAGCGGCAGGATAGGCAGGATCAAGGCACGCATGAACGTCAGTGTCTGGTCAGCGGCGGAAGGTTCCGGTCATGGGTACCGTGCGATCGGTGAGGCTCGTGCGCACGGTACCCAAAGCGCTTCGCTAGGCTGCGCTGAAAACGGGTGCCGTGGTCGGTGGGGCAGCGGTACTTGCGGATCCCTGCCACGGACGCGTGGCCCGTACCGCACTCAGGAATTCATCGCCCCAACGACGGTTGTCATGGTGACGCACGATGTCGAACAACTGGCGCATGCGGGTCGCGGCTTCGACCTCGCCCATGTTCAGCGCCTGCGCACAGGCCAGGGTCAGATCCTCGGAGTCATGCGGGTTGGTCAGCACCGCACCCTTCAGCTCGGCGGCGGCACCCGCGAACTCCGACAGCACCAGCACGCCGTTGCCGTCGGTGAAGCCCTGGACCGCGACATATTCCTTCGCCACCAGATTCAGGCCGTCGCGCAGCGGCGTGATCCACATGATGTCGGCCACCGTGTAGTACGACAGCAATTCCTCGAACGGCAGCGCGCGGAAGAAGAACTGCACCGGGTTCCATCCCAGGCGTGAAAAACGGCCGTTGATGCGGCCCACGGCCTGTTCGATCTGGGTCTGCAGCTGCCGATAGATCGTCATCTCGCGTGCCGCCGGCACGCAGACGGTGACCAGCGAGACTTTTCCGAGCAGCTCCGGGCGGGAATCGAGCAGGCGCTCGAACGCCGTCAGCTTTTCGAGGATGCCCTTGGTGTAGTCGAGCCGCTCCACCGACAGCAGCACCCGGGTGCCGGCCAATGCGCGGCGCAGATTCTCGGTGCGTGCCTGCACTTCCTTGCGCTGCAGCATCTCCTCGATGCGACCGACGTCCAGGCCCACCGGGTGCGCGCCGAGTTCGACCCGACGGCCATTGACCTCGATGGTGGAGACATAGCGATCCAGGCCCACGGCGCAGCCATAGGTCAGGAAGCGCGGTGCTGCGCCGGTGGTTTCCAGCACACGCACGGGCATGGTGCCGCGTACCGCATCGACAAAGTTCTCCACCTGCCGCGGGATGTGGAAGCCGATGTAGTCGCACTGCATCAGGCTGCCGATGATCGGGCGCCGCCACGGCACCACGTTGAAGATGTCGGCGGACGGAAAATAGGTGTGATGGAAGAACGCGATCTTCACGTCCGGGCGCAGCTCACGCAGATACGCCGGCACCATCCACAGGTTGTAGTCGTGCAGCCACACCGTCGCGCCCTTGGCCGCTTCCAGTGCCGCGCGTTCGGCAAACACGCGATTCACGCGCTGGAACACCTGCCAGTGGTCCTCGCGGAAACGCGCGCGCTCCCAGAAAGTGTGCAGCAGCGGCCAGAACGCTTCCTTGGAAAAGCTCTTGTAGAAGATATCGACGTCAGCCTTGCTCAGCGGAATGCGCGCGGCCGTCAGGTTGGGATAGCGTTCGGCATCGACCGGGGTGTAGTGCTCGAACGGTTCGCCGCGCTTGGGATCGCGTGCCGACCAGGCCAGCCAGGAGCCCTGCTTTCCATCCGCAAAAAAGCTCAGCAGCGTCGGGATGATGCCGTTGGGCGACGAGGGACGGCGCCGCACCATCTTGCCGTTCTCGATGGCTTCGTCGTAGGGCAGGCGGTGATAGACCATCAGCAGATCGGCCGGGCCGTGTTCGACGATCTCCGGGCTCAGGGCAGCGATGCCATGGCTGCCGAGAAAGCCGAAATGCTCGATCGCTTCGAGGATGCCGCCGCAACCTGGACGCCGTGCATGCAGCACCCGGGTGTTGTTCCTGGTGGCTTCGAGCAGCGGAGTTTCCGATGCGCCGACGCAGACCCCCTTGAAGCCGTGCTCGTACATCGACAGATCGTTGAGCGTGTCGCCCGCCACCAGCACGTGCTCCGGATTGATGCCCAGATGCTCGACCAGCGCGGTCAGCGTTGCGCCCTTGCTGATGCTGCGCGGCAGTACGTCGAGGTACAGATCGGCGGAGTAGAGCAGGTCGCAATTCAGCGCGGCGACCGCCTGCTCCAGCGCGGGTGTCACCGCGCCCTGCTCGCAGAAATAGGAGCAGCGCCGTTCCTGCGGCACATCCTGCCGCCTCAGCCCCGGAAACCCCTCCAGCGCAGCAGCGACCACCTGATCGCCCGGCCAGTGGCAGTCGATCAGATCCTGCAGTGGCTGGATGGCGAGGCGGGTGGTGCCGTCGACGACCGTGCCACCGACATCGCAGATCACGTAGTCCGGCTCGGGAACGGTGGGGTCCGCCAGCAGCGGCAGTACCGCCTCCAGGCCACGGCCGGTGACAAAGGCCAGGCGGATATCGGGATGGCGGGCGACGAGGCGGTAAAGACGGAGGCGATCCTCCGGAGATCCGGCGAGAAAAGTCCCGTCAAGATCGGTTGCAAGCAGCATGCGCGTTCTCCCTGAACAAGCGTGGAGCGCGCCGACAAAGAGGCCGACGAACTAAGAAATACAGCAAACGAAGTCGAACAGCCTACCTCATACGATTAATTTTTTCTATTAATTCACGGAAAAATAACAGCCGATAAGGCATAGATGAAGGAATTTGCTGAAAACCGCGCTTCTGCTGAAGCGCGCTTGGCCGCCTTACAGCAGCCTCAACAGATCCTTCTCGATCGAGTCCGGCGTATCCATGGAGCCGTAACGCTTCACCACCTGGCCATCCCTGCCGACCAGGAACTTGGTGAAATTCCACTTGATCCCTTCGGTGCCGAGCACGCCGGGCTTTTCGCCCTTCAGATGCCGGTAAAGCGGATGCGCGTTGGCGCCGTTGACCTCGACCTTGGCGTACATCGGGAAACTGACGTCATAGGTGAGCGAGCAGAAATTCCTGATTTCGTTCTCGTCGCCCGGCTCCTGGTGCCCGAACTGGTCGCAGGGAAACCCCAGGATCACCAGGCCTTGGTCCTTGTATTTGCGCCACAGCGCTTCCAGCCCCTTGTATTGCGGAGTGAAGCCGCACTTGCTGGCGACGTTGACCACCAGCAGCACCTTGCCTTTGTAGGCATCGAGCTTCTGCGTGCCGCCGTCGATGGTCCTGGCTTCGAAGTCGTAAACCGTGGTCATGGTGCGTCTCCCTGATCCGAATCTGCCGCGAATGCGGCGTTCACCTCTCACCAACAAAACAAGCTGTCATCCTGAGCCTCGCGAAGGATCTTCTCCCATCGAGTGCGCTTCACGGTGCAAGTAGATGCTTCGCGATGCTCAGGATGACGGTTCAGCTAGGGTGCGATCAGAAGCTGCTGGCCGACAGCGACATCAGCGGCGTGGCGTCTTCGCGCACGTTGGCGAGCAGCGACGGCACCTGCGACAGCTGGCGGGTGACGAAGAACTGCGCGGTGGCGAGCTTGGACTGGCGTGCGGCGGTGTCGAGATCGGAGCTGTCGAGTGCGCGCACCATGCGCAGCCAGTTCCAGCCGAGATAGGTCAGCGAGAACGCACGCAGATAGTCGACACAACCGAATGCGGCGTCGTCCGGCGTGGTCTTGTACGACTGCTGCACCCAGGCAGTGGTGCTTTCCAGTTCGGCCAGCGCCTTGCCCAGCGGCGCGGCGATGAATTCCGGCGCATCGGCCAGATCCTGGCGTACCGCGGCGAAGAAGCGCTGCGGCAGGCGGCCGCCGTGCAGCATCAGTTTGCGGCGCACCAGATCCATGGCCTGGATGCCGTTGGTCCCTTCGTACAGGCACAGGATCTTGGCGTCGCGCGCGATCTGCTCGACACCATGTTCGCGGATGAAGCCATGGCCGCCGTAGACCTGGATGGCGGTCGAGGCCAGATCCACCGCTGAATCGGTGCAGAAAGCCTTGACCAGCGGCGTGTTCAGTTCGACCCAGTCCTGCGCTGCTTCACGCTCGGCCGGATCGGCGGAGTGGTGCGCGGTATCGACGTGCATCGCGGTTTCGTAGGCGAGTACGCGCGCACCCTCGGTGATCGCTTTCATCTGCAGCAGCATCCGCCGCACATCCGGGTGGTGGATGATCTCGGTGCCGCCGTTGAAGGCCTTGCCCTGCTTGCGGTCCAGCGCATAGGCGATTGCGTTCTGGGTGGCCAGCTCGCACTGGCCCAGGCCCTGATAACCGACCATGATCCGCGCCATGTTCATCATCACGAACATGTTCTGGATGCCGGTGTTCGGCGCGCCGACCATCCAGCCCTTGGCGTTTTCGAAGCTCATGGTGCAGGTGCAGGAGCCGTGGATGCCCATCTTGTGCTCGATCGACACGCACTTGACCGGATTGCGCGCGCCCAGCGAGCCATCGGCGTTGATCAGGTATTTCGGCACCACGAAGGTCGACAGGCCCTTGATTCCCGGCGGCGAGTCCGGCAGTCGCGCCAGCGTGAAATGGACGATGTTGTCCGCCATCTCGTGCTCGCCGGAGGTGATGAAAATCTTGCTGCCTTCGAGCAGGAACGAGCCGTCTTCCTGCGGGTAGGCCTTGGTCTTGACCGCGGCCAGGTCCGAACCGGCCTGCGGCTCGGTCATGCACATGGTGCCGGTCCATTCACCGGTCGCCAGCTTCGGCAGATAAGTGTTCTTCTGCTCGTCGCTGCCATTGGCGGCCAGCGCTTCGAAGCAGCCCTGGGTCAGGCCCGGATACAGCGCGAAAGCGACGCTGGCTGAGCACAGCATCTCTTCGATGACCTTGCCCAGGGTGTAGGGCAGGCCGGCACCGCCATAGTCGGGCGACTGCATGATGCCGATCCAGCCCGCTTCGGCGTACTTCTTGAAGAACTCGGGGAAACCATCCGGCACCTTCACCTGATGGTCGCCATAGACGCAGCCCTGCTCGTCGGCCTTGTGGTTCAGCGGTGCCAGTTCTTTCTCGATCAGCTTCGACGCTTCCTCGACGAGGCCGGTCAGGGTTTCCGGCGTTGCCTCCTTGAAGGCCTCGAATTCGGCCAGGCGGCTCACGTTCAGGACGTTGTTGAGGACAAAATTGATCTCGCGCAGAGGCGCCTTGTAACTGGCCATGAAACGGTTCCGATTTGGGGTAAAAGTAGGGGCAGCGCGATGGGCGCGCAGGGGGCGTAAGGCTAGCACAGGGGGGCGTAAACGCCATCGGGTGGCGGGAATGACCACCGCTGCCGCGGCCGGCGGAGTGGGCTCATCCGGTACTTGCGGCTGCACCGGTCGGACAGGTGTTCGTGACCCCTGTCATGAACGTCGAGGCCTTCAATCGTTAGACTATGTGGCCTTGAGCGAGTGGCAATCCGGCGGGAATGGTCGACCACATGCTTTCCCTGATCAGGTTCATTGATGAAAATCTTGCTGACCGGTGCGGCCGGCTTTGTCGGGCTGCACACTGCGCAGGCGCTGCTGGCGCGTGGCGATACCGTCCTCGGAATCGACAACCTCAACGACTATTACGACCCGGCGCTGAAGACTGCGCGTCTGGCCTTGCTTGAAGGGCAGGCGGGGTTCAGCTTCCAGAGAATCGATCTGGCCGATACGGCGGCTTTGCGCAGCGCGTTCGACGCATTCAGGCCGGATCGCGTGCTGAATCTGGCGGCGCAGGCCGGGGTGCGCTATTCGATCGAGAATCCGCGCGCTTATATCGACAGCAATCTGGTCGGCTTCGGCAACATCCTCGAATGCTGCCGCGAGTTCGCGGTCGAGCATCTGGTCTATGCCTCGTCGAGTTCGGTTTATGGCGCCAACACCAAGGTGCCGTTTGCGGTCACCGACACCACAGATCATCCGGTGAGCCTGTACGCCGCCACCAAGAAAGCCAACGAGGCCATGGCGCATTCATACAGCCATCTGTTCCGGATTCCGGCGACGGGGCTGCGCTTCTTCACGGTCTATGGCCCCTGGGGCCGGCCGGACATGGCCTATTTCTCGTTCACCAAGGCGATGTTCGAAGACCGGGAAATTGCGGTCTTCAACAACGGTGACATGGAACGCGACTTCACCTACATCGACGATATCGTTTCGGGCGTGGTGAAAACCCTCGACCAGCCTCCCCAGGGTGACCCGGCCTGGACCGGCAATCCCCCCGAATTGGGGTGTAGCAGTGCGCCGCATCGCTTGTACAACATCGGCAATCATTCGCCGGTGCGGCTGATGCGGTTCATCGAGGTGCTCGAAGAATTGACCGGGCGCAAGGCGCGCAAGCAGTTCAAGCCCATGGCGCCTGGCGATGTTTACCGCACCTATGCCGATGTCAGTGATCTGCGTGATGCCGTGGGTTTCGAGCCGGCGACGCCGATCGAGGCCGGCCTTGAAAAGTTCGTGAGCTGGTATCGCCAGTTCTATCGTTGTTGATATTTGCCGTTTCCTTCACCCCGATTTCCAGAAGGTAAAGCTCCAGCATGAAAGTCACTGTTTTCGGCTCCGGTTATGTGGGCCTGGTCACCGCCGCAGGTCTGGCGGATGCGGGCAACAATGTCACCTGCATCGACGTCGATGCCGCCAGAATTGAAACGCTGAAGGCCGGTCATTGCCCGTTCTATGAACCGGGTGTGGACGAGATGCTGGTGCGCAATACCGCCGCCGGCCGTTTGCGCTTCACGACCGATGCCGCCGCAGGCGGGGCGCATGGCGAGGTCATCTTCATCGCGGTCGGTACGCCGCCGCAGGAAGATGGCTCCGCGGACTTGCAGTATGTGCTGACGGTTGCACGTACCGTTGGCCAGCACATGACCGATTACCGGGTGGTCTGCACCAAATCCACGGTGCCGGTCGGCACCTCGGGCAAGGTCAAGGAAGTGCTGGCACAGACGCTGGCCGCGCGCGGTGTGGAACTGCCGTTCGATGTGGTCTCCAACCCCGAGTTCCTCAAGGAAGGCGCGGCGGTCGACGACTTCATGCGTCCGGATCGCATCATCGTCGGCACCGACAGCGAGCGTGCCCTGAACCTGATGAAGGAGCTGTACGCCCCGTTCAACCGTAGCCACGACCGCATGCTGGCCATGGACATTCCGTCGGCGGAACTGACCAAGTACGCCGCCAACGCCATGCTTGCGACACGTATCAGCTTCATGAACGAGCTGGCACTGCTGGCGGAGCAGGTCGGCGCCGACATTGAAAGCGTGCGCCACGGTATCGGCTCCGACCCACGGATCGGTCGCCAGTTTCTGTATGCCGGCTGTGGCTATGGTGGCTCGTGCTTTCCCAAGGACGTCAAGGCACTGATCCAGACCGGCGGCGAATTCGGCCAGTCGCTGAAGGTGCTCAATGCCGTCGAAGCGGTCAACGAACATCAGAAGACCCTGCTGTTCAGTCGCCTCAAGGAACGCTTCGGCTCCTTGCAGGGCAAGACCATCGCCGTCTGGGGACTGGCGTTCAAGCCCAATACCGATGACATGCGCGAGGCGCCGAGTCGTGTGCTGATGGAAGCGATCTGGGCGGAAGGCGGCAAGGTTCGCGCCTATGATCCGGTGGCCATGGACGTCACCCGCAAGCTGTACGGCGAGCGCGGTGACCTCTATCTGGTGAACTCCCCAGAGAAGGCCTGCGAAGGCGCCGACGTCCTGGTTATCGTCACCGAATGGTCGGTATTCCGCAGTCCCGACTTTGCGGCGCTGAAGCGACTGCTGAAGTCGCCGGCCATCATTGATGGCCGCAATCTCTACGATCCGGCGCTGATGCGACGTGAGGGCTTTGAATACCGCAGCATCGGCAGGCTGCAGTAAGCGTTTCCTGCGATATTTCCGCTACGGCCAAGGTGCGGCCGGGAGTTGTCGGCGGGTGCTGCCAGCGCTGAGCAGTGGCCCTGTTTATGCAGGGCCACTGGCGCAAAAGCTTAGGCCGGCACCTCGCTCAGCGGGATCTTCAGTGCAGCCGCCACGCCCTTGCCGTAAGCGGGGTCGGCCTTGAGACAATTGCCGATGTGGCGCAGCTTGATCGGCTTCGGCGCGTCGCCCATGGCGCGGGCGGTGTTGTCGAACAGCACCTGCTGCTGCGCCGGTGACATCAAGCGGAACAGCGCGCCGGGCTGCGAGTAATAGTCCGCATCGTCCTCACGAAAATTCCAGCGGTCTGCGGCGCCGTCGATTGCCAGCGGCGGCTCGGAGAAATCCGGCTGCTCCTGCCATTCACCGTCGCTGTTCGGCTCATACGCCAGGCGGCTGCCGTAGTTGCCATCGACACGCATCGCACCGTCACGGTGGTAGCTGTGCACCGGGCAACGCGCGGCGTTGACCGGGATGTGCTGATGATTGACCCCCAGGCGATAGCGCTGCGCATCGCCATAGGAAAACAGCCGACCCTGCAGCATTCGATCGGGTGAAAAGCTGATGCCCGGCACGATATTGGCGGGATTGAATGCGGCCTGTTCGACTTCCGCGAAGTAGTTGTCGGGATTGCGGTTCAATTCGAACTCGCCGACCGGAATCAGCGGATAGTCGCCCTTGGGCCAGACCTTGGTCAGGTCGAAGGGGTGATAAGGCACCTTCGTCGCGTCGGCCTCCGGCATGACCTGCACAAACATCTTCCAGCGCGGGAAATCCTTGCGCTCGATCGCGTCGTAGAGGTCGCGTTGTGAACTTTCACGGTCATTGCCGACCAGCGCTGCGGCCTCCGCATCACTGAGGTTCTTGATGCCCTGCTGGGTCACGAAGTGGAACTTGACCCAGTGCCGCTGGTTATCGGCACTGATGAAACTGAAGGTATGGCTCCCGAAGCCATGCATGTGGCGATAGCCGGCGGGAATGCCGCGGTCGCTCATCACGATGGTGACCTGATGCAGCGCTTCGGGCAGCGAGGTCCAGAAATCCCAGTTGTTCCTGGCGCTGCGCAGATTGGTGCGGGGGTCGCGTTTGACCGCGTGATTGAGGTCGGGGAATTTCAGCGGGTCGCGGAAGAAGAAGACCGGGGTGTTGTTGCCGACCAGGTCCCAGTTGCCTTCTTCGGTATAGAACTTCATCGCAAAGCCGCGGATATCACGCTCGGCGTCGGCCGCGCCGCGCTCCCCGGCGACGGTGCTGAAGCGCACGAACATCTCGGTCTTCTTGCCGATCTTCGAAAAGAGCTTCGCGCGGGTGTAACGCGTGATGTCGTGGGTGACGGTGAAGGTCCCGTAGGCGGCCGACCCCTTGGCGTGCATCCGCCGCTCCGGAATCACTTCGCGATCGAAGTGCGCCAGCTTTTCGAGGAACCAGACATCCTGCAGCAGCTGCGGCCCCCGTTTTCCGGCGGTCAGGATGTCCTGGTTGTTGGCGACCGGGCAACCCGCGGCGGTGGTCAGTTTCTTGTCGTTGCTCATGGCATATCTCCTTGGCAGTGTCCATACGGGCGGGCGACAGGTGTGCCGGCGCGGCTGGAATCCATCGTTGGCTGGGGGACGCATCCGCACGATCCTGCACCCGGCTCGAAAGCGCAACCGCTGGTAGAGAGGACGGCGATTTTCGCGCTGTCTCCGGGCGACGGTGTGCACGGGGCGATACAGGGCCCCGCCGGCCGGAGGCGCGGAGCGCTGTCGCCCTGGATGGAGGCCATGAACCGGCTATTGGCAGGGGCGGCCGGCTGAACTCGGTCTGCCTTCGGACGGTCTTGATCCCTATGGCATAATCGCCGCCCTCTTATTAGGTCTTGCAGGAGCTTTTCGTGCTGGATTTCTTGATTAGTCCCGCCTATGCCCAGGCGGCGGCACCGGGTTCGCAGTCCTTCCTCGGCGCCATGTGGCCGCTGCTGGTGATGATTCCGCTGTTCTATTTCATGCTGATTCGCCCGCAAATGAAGCGTGCGAAGGAGCATCGCGAGTTGCTGGCCAGCATTGCCAAGGGCGATGAAGTGGTCACCAGCGGTGGCCTGGCCGGCAAGGTCTCGAACATCAGCGAGGCCTACGTGACGGTGGAAATCGCCGACAACGTGAACATCAAAGTGCAGAAGCAGGCGATTTCCAGCGTACTGCCGAAGGGCACGCTGAAAAGCCTGTAGGACCTTTGCCATCAAGTGCTGACCCGTTCGCCCCGAGTGGCGCCGGAGGCGCTGTATCGAGGGATTTTCTGGTACCTCAATACACGGCACTGCGTGTGATGCTCGGTACGAACGGGAAGCACTGAGGTCAAGAGCTCCCAAAAGTCTGCCCTGGGGGGCATTCCCCGCGTGAACGAATCCGCTGTCGGCATGGAACGATGAAACCTTACCCCGCCTGGAAGTACCTCATCCTGATCGCTTCGCTGGTGTTTGGCCTGCTGTACGCAGCGCCGAACCTGTATGGCGAAGACCCGTCGGTACAGATCTCCCAGGAGAACGGCGACCCACTGCCTGCCGATTTCGGCGAGCGGGTTGGCCAGGCCCTGACCGCTGACGCGCTGACGCCATCGTCCAGCGGCATCGAGGACAACCAGTGGGTGGTGCGTTTCGACAATACCGAGGCGCAACTGGCGGCGGCCGATGTACTCAAGCGCGAGCTGGGCCGTGGTTACGTGGTGGCCCTGAACCTGGCCAGCAAGACCCCGGACTGGCTGCGCGCCATCGGCGCCCGCCCGATGAACCTGGGCCTTGATCTCCGCGGTGGCGTGCACTTCCTGCTGGAAGTGGATCTCGACGATGTGCGCCAGAAGGCCGTGGATCGCATTGTCACCGAGGTACCGGCGCTGTTGCGCAAGGAAGGTATTCGCTACACCGGCCGCCGCCAGACCTCTGAGGCGGGCATTCTGGAGTTCGCCGACAGCGAGCGCCTTGAGGCTGCGCGACGTGCGATTGCCAAGGCATTTACCGAGTACCAGCTGACCACGGCACCGGACGCGCCGCTGGCGTTGCAGATCCGGCTGTCGGATCAGGAAGCCAAGCGCATCGTCGATTTCGCGGTGCAGCAGAACCTGACCACACTGCGTAACCGTGTGAACCAGCTTGGCGTGGCCGAGCCGCTGGTGCAGCGCCAAGGTGCCAACCGCATCGTGGTGCAGCTGCCGGGTGTGCAGGACACGACTCGGGTCAAGGACCTATTGGGCGCCACGGCCACGCTTGAATACCGCGCGGTTGCTGAAGAAGATGCACGCGCCGCGGCGAACAGTGGCGTGATCCCGGCGGGTACTCAGCTGTACTACACCCGTGGCGATCGCCGCCCGGTGCTGCTGAAGCGGGAAATCATCGCCGGCGGCGACAATCTGGTGAACGCCGCAGCCACGGTCGATCAGGATGGTGGCCCGGCAGTCAGCGTGACGCTGGACGGGGCGGGCGCCAAGCGCATGTTTGCGTTCACTGAAAAGAGCGTCGGCAAGCCGATGGCGGTGCTGTTCAAGGAACGCGAAGTCGTCACCAACTACAACGCCAAGGGCGAGCCGATCCGCGAGCATCGCGAGATCGAGGAAATCATCTCCGTCGCCAGCATCCGGGGCGTGTTCGGCAAGAACTTCCAGACCACCGGTCTGGCCAGCAAGGAGGCGCATGATCTGGCGCTGCTGCTGAAAGCCGGCGCGCTGGCAGCGCCGGTCGAGATCGTCGAAGAGCGCACCGTCGGCCCCAGTCTGGGTGCCGACAACATCCGCAAGGGTTTTGCCGCCGCTGGCCTGGGCATGCTGCTGGTTGCCATCTTCATGGTGGTGTATTACCGCGTGTTCGGCCTGTTTGCGATCGCCGCGCTGCTGCTCAACACGGTACTGGTGGCGGCGATCCTGTCGCTGATCCAGGCCACGCTGACGATGCCGGGCATCGCCGGCATCGTGTTGCATTTGGGTATCGCCATTGACGCCAACGTGCTGATTTACGAGCGTATTCGTGAAGAATTACGCAATGGTGCGAAGCCGCACGCGGCGATCGATGCCGGTTACGAGCGCGCCTTCCTGACCATTGCCGACGCCAACGTCACCGTATTGATTTCGACCATGATGCTGTTTGCCTTGGGCGCGGGCCCGGTCAAGGGTTTTGCGATCACCCTGGCGATCGGCATCCTGAGTTCACAGTTCACCGCGATTGTCGGATCCCGAGCCCTGGCACAGCTGGTATTTGCCAAGCGCAAGCTCAAGGATCTGCCGATCTGGTAACCCGATGGATCCGTCATGCGGGCTTGATCCGACCTACAGGGCCACACCGTAGGTCGGATCAAGCCGAAGTCGGATCTGGCGTCAGCGACAAAAGGTAGCAACCGGTACGCGATCCGGCCCGCTGTTGATCCCGCCCAAGGGCTTGATCCAAGGACCGAATTCGTGAGACCTCAAACACACAGGCTTCAAGAACGACCGTTGGCTCTACTATGAAAATCTTTGCCCGCGTTCCCAACATCAACTTCATGGCCCAGCGCAAAGTCGGGCTATGGGTCTCGGCCATGCTGACGGTGATCGCGCTGTCGCTGGTCGCGTTTCACGGCCTGAACTTCGGCATCGACTTCACGGGTGGCGTGCTGGTGGAGGTCTCGTATCCCGAGCGGGTCGAGCTGGATGAAGTCCGGGCCGAACTGAGTGAGGCGGGTTATCACAACGCCACCGTGCAGCAGTTCGGCAGCGCTTCGTCGTTACTGATCCGGTTGCCACCGGTTCAAGACGACAACGCCTCCCAGATCAGTGGCCACGTGCTGGAGGCCCTCCACGCAAAGGAAAAAGGCATTGAACTTCGCCGCGTCGAGTTCGTCGGCCCGCAGATCGGCGAAGAACTGTTCAGCGATGGCGGCCTGGCGGCGCTGTTTGCCTTCATCGGCATCGCCATCTACATCATGTTCCGCTTCGAGTGGAAGTTCTCGGTTGGCGCGGTGACTGCGGTTATCCACGACGTGATCATGGTGCTGGGCTTTCTGGCCCTGTTCAACGTCGAATTCGACATCACCACGCTGGCCGCCATCCTGGCGCTGATGGGTTACTCCAACAACGAAACCATCGTCATCTTTGACCGCGTGCGAGAAAACATGCTCAGTGAAAGGCGCATGGAAGTGCTTGATATCGTGAATCTTTCAGTAAACCAGACCCTGTTGCGCTCGATCATCACCCACGTGTCCACCTCCCTGGTGCTGGTTGCCCTCCTCGCGATGGGCGGTGCCACCGTGCACAGCTTTTCGATCACGCTGCTGGTGGGTGTCATCGTGGCGACCTATTCGTCGATCTATATTTCCACCAACCTCGCCGTTGCCTTGGGCCTTTCGCGTGAAGATCTGGTGCCACCGGAAGAGAAAGAAGTCGATGAAGTGCTGTAAAAACAGGTAGAACCCCCCTGTTCGTGTGGTACTGCGTCACAGCGGCAAGGCCTACCATTCAGCCATACTTCATATACACAAGCTGACAATTCCTGTCTTTTTTTGAAATAAAAAGATAGAAATCAGTTGGCTTGTGGGACCAGAGCGGCAATAATGCTGCGCTGCGACACGAGGGTGATCGCAGGCCCCCCGTGCCTGCGAATGCAAGGGCAGTATGGAAATGAAAAATTCATGGCGTATTGATGCCGCATATCGACTGATATCGCTGGGGTCGCGCGCAAAAATTTCACTCGCCGCATCGGTTGATGCGGCGGTTTTGTTTGTGAGCGCCGCTCTCGCGGTGATGCTGTTGCGAGAGCCGGGCGCGCAGCTGCCTGCCCTTATTCCGTTCCTCGTCCTGGGCCCGTTGCTGGTGATGTTGTCGCTCTTTGCGACCGGCGCCTATAAAGCGGTGGTACGCTTTATAGGCATGGAGTTTGTGGAACGCTCCGCCTTGTCGGTCTTGCTCGGCGCCATGTTGACCTATTCCGCCTGTGTGGTTTTCGGGGGCGTTGCTGCTCCGTGGAATGTGGTGCTTCTGTTTGGTTTGTTCGGCTTTTGTCTGTTGCTGTTGGTACGGATGGTTGCCAAGCGCTTCCTGCGCCCAGTACTGGCTAAGCAGCAACTGACCAACGTATTGATTTACGGCGCGGGAGATGCGGGCACGCAACTGGCTTCTGCACTGAGCATCAATTGCCAATACCGACCCGTGGGTTTTGTTGATGATGAATCCCGGTTGCAGGGGCGCATATTGCTGGGATTACCGGTGTACAGGATGTCCGAGCTACCGCTATTGAAAAGCCGGCAGACTTTCGAACGAGTATTGCTCGCAATTCCCTCAGCTTCTCGTGCGCGGCAGCGCGAGATTCTTCAAAGTCTGGAAGCGCTTGCCGTCAAAGTGCTGGTCATGCCCGGCATGGAAGACTTGGCCAGCGGCAGCAAACAAGTAGACGAGTTGCGTGAAGTACAGATCGAAGACCTGCTGGAGCGCGATCCTGTAGCTCCGGTGGACTCGCTGTTGGACTTGTTCATCAAGGACAAGGCGGTCATGGTCACTGGCGCTGGGGGCTCCATTGGCTCGGAGCTATGCCGCCAGGTGGTGAAGCAAGGCGCGCGCAAGATCGTCCTGTTTGAAGTCTGTGAATATGGGCTTTACAAGATCGAGCGGGAGCTGCGCGAGCTACCACAAGCCAGCCAGTGCACCATCGTGCCCATCCTCAACACCGTACTGGACGAGCCCGCACTGCAACGCGCAATGCAGCAGTACAAGATCGAAACGGTTTATCACGCTGCAGCCTACAAGCACGTCCCCCTAGTGGAGAGCAACGTCATCTCTGCGGTGCGCAACAACGTCTTCGGCACCTTAAATACTGTCCAAAGTGCGCTCAAGACCGGCGTGCAGAATTTTGTATTGATCTCCACCGACAAGGCTGTACGGCCCACCAATGTGATGGGGGCCTCCAAGCGAGTCTGCGAGCTGATTGTGCAGGCATTGTCAGAGCAGAATCCCCAGGTACGGATGTCGATGGTGCGCTTTGGCAACGTGCTGGCCTCCAGTGGATCGGTGGTGCCCTTGTTCCGCGAGCAGATAAAGCGCGGAGGTCCTGTAACGGTGACCCACCGTGATGTAACCCGCTACTTCATGACCATTCCAGAAGCCGCGCAGTTAGTGCTCCAGGCAGGCTCGATGGGGCGCAATGGTGAGGTATTCGTGCTTGATATGGGGGAGCCGGTAAAGATTGCCGAGCTTGCTCGTCGAATGATCCATCTGTCCGGATTGGAGGTGCGAGATTCCAGCACTTGTCAGGGCGATATTGAGATTACGTACACAGGATTGCGTCCAGGCGAGAAGCTTTTCGAAGAGCTATTGATTGGGGAGTCACCCAAAGCAACTGAGCATCCGCGAATATTTATGGCGATGGAGGCAATGGTGGCGTGGGACGCACTTTCTCCACTTATGGAAAGAATCGGGGACGGGTTGGACGCATTTTGCGAGGACCAAACTGTAGAGATTCTCGCAACGCTGGTTACCGGCTTCGTGCGAAATTCAAAGCGTCCGGCTCAAGCAGGGGCAAAAATCACTGAAAGGGACGTTGAAATGGCAAACTCAAAGACGCCGCGCCCAATCTTAGCGGCCGAGAGCGAGGATATTTACGTAGCGCCACCTACGGGATCCAGCAGCGTGCTGGTTCATTGACGATCAGGGCACTTCCCCTGAAAAAGCTGCGTATTTTAAAGAGGAACTCTCGTGTCTCCTGACGGCCGCGCACTGGATTTGCGACGTATTCTTGTGGTTTTTGGCACCCGCCCTGAAGCAATTAAAATGGCTCCGCTTGTGCTGGCTCTTAAGGCCACTACAGGTATTGATTGCAAAGTTTGTGTTACAGCCCAGCACAGAGAGATGCTGGATCAAGTTCTGACGCTATTTCAGATCAAGCCGGACTTTGATTTGAATTTGATGAGGCCAGGTCAAGATTTAACAGATTTGACGTCGTCCATTCTGCTTGGAGTGCGGGGAGTAATTCAGAACTGGCGCCCTGATATTGCTTTAGTCCATGGCGATACGACAACGACATTGGCAACGACCTTGGCCTGCTTTTATCAACAGGTGAAAGTTGGCCATGTAGAGGCTGGCCTAAGAACAGGGAACATGCACTCACCGTGGCCAGAAGAGGCCAATAGGAAGCTCACAGGCGCGCTAGCCTCTCTGCACTTCGCTCCAACGCGCCGCTCTCAAGAGAATCTATTACGTGAGGGAGTGCCGGCTGACAGTATTCAAGTAACCGGGAATACGGTTATTGATGCGCTTCTATTGATCGCCAGGAGGCTGGAATTCGAAGATGCCTTGCGAAGCGAAGCAGCCAAACAGTTTCCGTGGCTCCACGAAGACCAAAGACTGATCCTGGTTACGGGGCACCGCAGAGAAAGCTTTGGTGAGGGCTTCGAGAGAATCTGCATTGCCCTTGCAAATCTCGCTCGCGATTATCCCGACTGTCAAATCGTTTATCCCGTTCACCTGAATCCAAATGTACGAGAGCCGGTTTATCGAATTCTTAAAGACATAAAGAATGTGCTCCTGATTGAGCCTCTCGATTACCTTCCGTTCGTATACCTCATGTCGCGCTCTTACTTGATCGTTACTGATTCGGGCGGTGTGCAGGAAGAAGCCCCTTCCCTCGGCAAGCCGGTTCTCGTAATGCGAGATACTACAGAGCGACCAGAAGCAGTTGAGGCGGGGACGGTCAAATTGGTGGGAACTGACGCCGCAAAAATTGAAGAGGAAGTGCGCTTGTTGATGACAAATGCTACTGAATATCGGCGGATGAGCGTGGCGCATAATCCTTATGGCGATGGAAAAGCTTGTGCGCGAATTATCAATCGGTTGACCGAGGTAAAATCACTTTCTTGATTGCCATTGCGGCGAAGCACAAAGCGATTTCCGTCCTTGCCGGAAAATCGTAAGTTCCGTTGAATGCGCCCAGCTAGCTGGGCCTTATTAATTAAGCACCTCAAAAATAGCATGCCTTTTAATACCATATCGGTCGTCGGCCTAGGCTACATTGGCCTTCCTACTGCTGCAGTGTTCGCTTCTCGAAAAATAAGAGTGGTGGGCGTAGACGTCAATCAGAACGCCGTAGACACCATTAATGAAGGCCGAATACACATCGTCGAGCCCGATCTAGATATGGTTGTACAAGCGGCCGTCACAGAAGGGTATTTAAGAGCGACTACCGTTCCCGAGCCAGCTGACGCTTTTTTGATTGCCGTTCCGACACCATTTAAGGGCGATCACGAGCCTGACCTCCGTTACATCGAATCAGCCAGCAAGGCCATAGCTCCGGTTCTTCAGCCAGGAAACCTGGTCATTCTCGAATCAACGTCTCCAGTAGGTGCCACAGAGCAGATGGCTGCTTGGATGGCAGAACTGCGTCCGGATCTGACTTTTCCGCAAACGCATGGCGAGAACTCCGATATCAGAGTTGCGCATTGCCCAGAACGAGTTTTGCCAGGCCAGGTGCTACGAGAACTAGTCCAAAATGACAGGGTCATTGGCGGACTTACCCCCAAGTGCTCGTCATATGCCGTTGAACTCTATAAAACTTTTGTAACCGGCGAATGCATTGTGACAAATGCACGGACGGCGGAGCTTTGTAAGCTAACTGAAAACAGTTTTAGGGATGTCAATATTGCATTTGCCAATGAGTTGTCCATCATATGTGACAGATATAATGTCGATATCTGGGAGCTGATTAGTCTAGCCAACAGACATCCGCGCGTTAATATACTTCAGCCTGGTCCGGGAGTTGGTGGCCATTGTATTGCGGTGGATCCATGGTTCATCGTAAGTCAATGTCCTGATATTTCACCTCTTATAAGGACAGCTCGGCAGGTAAATGACAGGAAGCCAATTTGGGTGGCAGAAAAAATTGAAAGCCTTGTTCAAGAATTTCTTAAAAATCACGGACTTTCGAACCCTGAGAACGTATCAATTAAGTTCTTTGGCCTGACCTTCAAAGCTAATATTGATGATATTAGGGAAAGTCCAGCTCTGGAAGTAATCAAGCAGATATGTAAGAAACATCGAGGCCCCATATACTTGGTTGAGCCACACATAGAAAAGCTTCCCACCGCATTGCCCGGTAATGTTCATCTTCTACCTGAGCTTGGCAAGTGCACAACTGCAGACGTCGAAGTTCTATTGGTTGATCATAATGTCTTTTCTGGACTTGGAATTGGCACGCGCCAGTATTCATTTACCACTCGATTTCCTTTAGGTTAATGGCTAATTAAGCATAAATTATAACAAGGCATTTCAGTTGATTAAGAGCCTGATTGCGACTTTTTTTACACGTGCTCTGTCCGCTGGAGGGGGGCTGGTATTTAGCTACGTACTAGCGCTCTCTCTAGGGGCCGATGGCGTCGGCTTATTCTCATTAGGTTTTGCCGTGGTAGGGCTGGTTGCGGTTCTTTCCAAATTAGGAATGGATTCTGCGGCTGTTAGATTCTCAGCGATTGCATTTTCTTCCGGCGATAAGCTCGGTCAGGCGAAACTGCGAAAATTGATGCTATCAATGGGTCTATGTCTTTCAGCCATTGGCGCCATTTTGATGTTGATATCTTCGGAGTTCATTTCAAACGTCATTTTCAAATCGCCCGCTCTTACGGACGTTTTACTGGCGATGGCCTTTCTGCTACCACCTTATGTTCTTGTGTATCTCAATGCGTCACTTTTAAAAGGGATAGGAAAGGCCTGGATTTCGCCAATTTTTGAAACGGGAGGATTATCCTTTATTGTTGCGGCTGTATTGGCAGTTTTATGGGTTATAGGAATAAACTTAAATGTCACAATAGCGACGCTTGTGTTTTCAATAGTGGCACTTTTCGGTTTTATTGCATCTCTATTTGTCATCAATAGAGTTATTTCCAAAGAAGTGCCAGGCAAGCAGCACACTTCAAGTGATAAATTTTCCCAATCAGAATTTATGTCGTCGCTGCCTGACTATGCTGCAATTGCCGTAGTTGGCTATCTAGGACAGGCGGGGGCAACGCTGGTAATGGGCTTATATCTGGAAAGTGATGAGATTGGAATTTTTTCGATTGCGTTCAAAGTGGCGTTATCGGTGAATTTTATTTTGGTAGTAGTCAGTAGTGTGACCGCTCCAAAATTTGCAGTTTTACACAAAGACGGCAAGAAGGATGAGTTACAGGAACTGGTTTCAAAATCCGCAATCCTCGTTACAACAGTATGCTTACCATTTGCGTTAGCGTGCCTGGTTGCCCCAAAATTTATCCTTGGTTTTTTTGGCGAAGAGTTTATAGATGCATATCGAGCCTTACAGATTCTTGTGTTTGCTCAACTAATTAATGTATCTACTGGTTCTGTCAGCTATCTGCTCAATATGACGGGTCACCAGGCGAAAAATAAAAAAATAACTATAATGACTGCTGTCATTAGCATTGTACTGTGCGCAATATTAACCCCAGAGTTTTCTATATTGGGCGCCAGTATTGGGATTTCTGTGGGAATTATTCTAAAAAATGTTCTGTCGGCTTATTCTGTACATAAGCTTCTTGATATTAATGTAATGAAATGGTCGATCTTAAGGTGAGTGGCCGAACGCAAACGGCTTATGGGATCGCGATTGCGGTAGGTTTTTTCATTTCAGTCCTGCATGGTGTTTATTTCATTTTGGGTGGAGTAATGTCTAATCTGGCATATGCAATACCGCTTATGCTAATAGCCATTCATTTTTTAAGGTCTGGAATGATAATTATTAGTGAAAGATTAATTATCTATTCGCTATTAATGGCCATACTGTTTGTCGTCGCGGTGTATGTGTCTTTCGGATTTCAGCGTGCAGAAGTAGCCAACTGGCAGGAAGGAGCACTATATTATGGTCGCGGCCTGATTATTCTGGTAATTGCAACATACGCAATGCAGCAGATGCACGCTTTTGGTTTTATTACCGGATTATTCTGGGGCGGGAGTGTCGTAATGATATTTCTTGCGGCGATGTCGTTTTCTTCAGAGTATCTTGGGACTATGCCTGTAAAGAACTTGCTTCCTGCCGCGACAACAGTCCGAGAATATAGCGGGTACACAGGTTTATACAATAATCCGAATTATTGGTCGATTTACTCTGTTTTTGTAGCTATATTGTGCGGCTTTTTTATTGTTAAGCAGAGCAAGGTGGCGGGCTACTCTTTTGCGCGCTACATGGGTGTGTGCGTTTTTATTTTTGCTATCGGGAGCACGATATTTACTGGCAGCCGAATGGGGATCATTGCTTGCATCATTGTGATGATAGCGCTACTTGTTTTTGGTTATAAAGTCAGAAGTCCACTAACATTTATTTTGGCAGCCGTATTAATTACGACGATCTTGGTTGTCATTGCCAGTTTTATTTCATCTCCAGTTGAAAGTCTGCAAGCAAAATATTCAGCTATAGACTCAGTATCCATAGACAAGGCATGGCATAGATTTCTGAGACTTGCTGATAACGTTCAAGAAGAAGATAGGTTTGGCCGCATGATGGTCTACTTTGATTTTTGGTCTAAAGATATCTCGTCTATAATTTTTGGAATTGGCCTTCGAACAACCTTGCCTGTAGGACTTCCTCACAATACTTTTGTATCGGTCTTAATGGATTTCGGCGTCATAGGCTTTAGTGCATTTATCCTCTTTTTGCTGACGAATAGCCTTAGAATTCTACAGTTGCCAAGCGAGAGCGATCGCGTTCATCGGTTTCTTTATTTCACTATTTTATCGGTATTTACAGTATTTCTTATTTCGAACGATATTATTGAATCGAGAGCATCGTGGGTAATGCTTGGCATTTTGGTTTCTGCAAGGGATTGCTTTTTGTCTTTTGAACCAAGATTTTCAAGAGAGAGCCTCCGATGAGAAAGGGATGTGTCTTTCTCCATGGAAGTTACTATTCACGTAATTTCGGAGATTACTTATTATTTCGAATTATATTGGATGCAATTCGATCCGAATTTCCGGATGTAGATGTTGTACTTCCTTTTGCATCTAAGGAAGTTTTAACGGAGTTCCGCGGAGAAGTACGTGCAGCTACTCTGAGGGATTTTTTTCGGGCTGAGTTATTTGTCTTTGGGGGCGGGGGTTACCTAGGAGAACCTCCGAAGGCGATTCTCCGCTGGTCAATTAATTTTCTTCGTCGGCACTACCTCCCCTTCTTTCTTATACGAATATTAAGAGTCCCTGTAGCGATCATTGGCGCGGGAGCAGGACCTATATCGTCTTTTTGGCTAACCCCATTTGTTCGGCATATGCTGTCAAAGTCAATTCCCGTTATCTTGAGAGATAAGGAGTCGGTTGATTTTGCAAGGAGCTTGGGTATTCATCCCGATCGCATTGGGCTGGGAACTGATCTTGCACAAAGCCCCGCATTTCTGAAAAGAATCACTGGAGCCATCCAGCCGTACCTTCTAGGAGACTATGTTGGTATTCATATTGGCTTGAATCTTACCGGCGAATGCGAAGAAGCAATAGAAATCGAATTGCGAAAAATATGTACTGGCGGTGGCTCAGTAGTGCTATTCGTGGACAGTCCCGGGCACGATGTTGCGATAGATACCGGACGCTATCCTTTCCGACAGCTAGTTTTGGACTTTCCGTCTGTTGTTAGTCTATGTAAATACAGCGATGCTGAAGAAGTCATTGCAATCATCCAACACTCGCTAGGTGTTATCACAGGCAAGCTCCATGTGGGGATAGTAGCGTGCACATTGGGAGTTCCTGTTCTTTCAATTCCCGTACACCATAAGACCGAGCGCTATTATCGGCACATTGGCATGACCGATTCTTGCGTCACTAGTGCTGACCAGTTTGAGCGTAAGATGGAATTTTTCTTCGACAAGGTTCACGGTAAAGTTCGAACAATTTTACCTAGTCATGTCGATGAGGCGCATCAGAAAACGCTGAATTCTCTAATTAAGGCCGTTAGGAGTGCTCGCCAATGAGGGCGAGCTACTTTTGCAGTTTTCGACCCGGTAGAATTAGTGGGCCATCGAATTCGGTAACCTTACTGGCTCGGCAACTAGAAGAGACATTTGATGTAAAGGCGTCTATTTTTACGACGGATAAATCTGTCGTAAAATCCTTCTCAATAAATGGAGCTGAGATTCTGCCTTTCTCGGAATTCAAAGTGCATCAATGTGATTTTGCCGTACTTGCTGGGTTATATGACCTTAATGTCTTTCGAGCGGCGAGACGATTAAAGGCAACTGGCGTGCCTTACATATTATCGCCCAGAAGTAACCTTATGAGAGCTTCGTTCTCAAAGAGCAGAGTAAAAAAGACTATAGCTCTAGCGAGCTATAGTGGATATGTAATTCGAAATGCGGCGGCTCTTCATTTCTTATCGGAATCCGAGCGGATTAATAGTTATAACCCTCACGCGAGATACTTTGTCTCTCGGAATGGCGTGGATTTATCGTTTCTGGAATCGGGCGAGAACACGATATCTTGTGACACTAAATACATTGATCGAGAAAAAGTAATACTATATATCGGTAGATATGACATCCATCACAAAGGGCTTGATCTGCTAATTACAGCTATCGTGAAATGCCAGGCTGTTTTAAGAGAGGAAGGATGGAAGTTGAAGATGTACGGTCCGAATTCGGGTGTCGGGTTTTTACATACCTCTAAATTGGTCGCGGAACTCGGGATTTCCGATCTCGTTGAACTGAATGGTACCATTATTGGTTTGGATAAATTCTCGGCTTTATTCAACGCGAGACTTTTTATTCATTCTTCTCGTTACGAGGGGCAACCTCAAGCAGTAATTGAAGCCATGAGCATGGGTTGTGTTCCAATAGTTACTGCAGGTACTAATATGCTGGAGCATATCAAGAGCCACGATCTGGGGTGGTGTGCGGAAGGTTCTTCGAACACGTTGGCTGAAAAGATTTGTTCAGCGATCATGTCCACAAGGATTGATCAGCTTTCACGGAGCTGCGTTGGATACGCACGCTCTAACTTTGCTTGGCCGATAGCGGCCCGTGAGTTCATGAAAGGCGTGCAACAGTTTGGTTTCAAGAATGCGGATGTGCAGAATAGAAATTGAATCTACTGTGGCGGAGCGAGTGATAGTATCGGCATGAAAGTTATTTATTTTCATCAGCATTTTTCTACGCCTAAGGGTGCGGCTGGTACGAGGTCTTATGAGATGGCCCGTCGGTTGCTTCAGCGCGGCCACTCTGTGCTGATGGTTTGCGGGAGTAGTGGCCAAGGTCAAACAGGTATTTCTACTCCTTTTGAGAAGGGGATGCGTCGCGGATTTGTAGACGGAATCGAAGTTGTGGAGTTCGACATTGCTTACTCCAATGGAGATGGATTCGTTAAGAGGACGGCTAGCTTCCTTTCGTTTGCTGTGCGTAGCGTTAGGGTCGCGCTCACGGAGAAGTACGATTTGCTATTTGCTACTTCGACGCCCCTCACTGCGGGGATTCCGGGAATATTCGCTCGTTGGCTGAGAGGAAAGCCCTTTGTTTTCGAGGTCCGCGATCTTTGGCCTGAGCTGCCTAAGGCGATGGGAGTTATTCGAAATCCCTTGATCCTTACAGCCATGTCAGTTCTGGAATGGATCTCGTATAAATCAGCATATCGGCTTGTTGGGCTATCCTCAGGAATTGCTGAAGGAATCAGGCGTCGTGGTATCTCGGAAGCTCAAGTGACGATGATCCCGAATGGGTGTGATCTGAATGTTTTTGCGCCCACAATCCCACCATTTCGCCCCTTTACTGTTTCTCAAGATGAGTTATTGGCGGTCTTTACCGGAACTCACGGTATAGCAAATGGCCTTGATGCGGTACTTGATGCGGCCGCTGAGCTGATGAAGAGAGGGCGTAATGACATTAAGATACTATTGGTTGGCGATGGTCGTTTGAAGGGCGACCTTATAAGAAGAGTGCAATTGGAGGGACTAAGTAACGTCTCGTTCCATGATCCGCTCCCGAAAGCTTTCCTTGCCCAATTACTTAGTGGAGCGGACCTAGGGCTTCAGATTCTTGCAAATGTCCCGGCTTTTTATTATGGAACGTCACCGAATAAGTTCTTTGACTATATTTCGGCTGGACTTCCCGTGCTGGTGAATTATCCAGGATGGGTCGCCGATACTATAGATGGTGAGTCCTTGGGATTCGCCGTGCCCCCCCAAGATGCCGCTGCTTTTGCCGATGCGTTACAAAAGGCGGCTAATGATAAAAATGTGTTGAAGATGATGGGGCAGAGGTCCCGCCAGTTTGCTGAAAGGAATTTCAGTAGGGACTTATTGGGGCGGCAATTTGTAGATTGGCTAGAGGGAGCAGCACGGTGAGCCATCGACTTTTAGATATAACTGCATCTGTAGCCGCGCTGGTTTTGCTTAGTCCCGTCATGGCAGTACTTGCATTTAAGATTCGGCGTGATCTTGGTAGCCCCATTATTTTTCGCCAAATCCGTCCAGGGTTAGATAGTAAACCTTTCAGGATGATCAAATTTCGGACTATGAGGGAGGCATTCGATTCAAAAGGTAGAACGCTCCCGGATGCGCAGCGTATGACACCGCTCGGAAATTTTTTACGCTCTACTAGTCTTGATGAATTGCCGGGGCTGTGGAATGTACTGAAAGGTGATATGAGCCTGGTAGGGCCGAGGCCGTTGTTGATGGAATACTTGCCACTGTACTCTGCGGAGCAAGCGAGACGGCACGATGTTCGCCCTGGGATAACTGGTTGGGCTCAAGTTAACGGACGGAACTCTCTGAGTTGGGCAGAGAAATTTAAACTGGATGTTTGGTATGTGGACAATCGATCATTATGGTTAGATTTTAAGATTCTCTGGCTGACCGTGTGGAAGGTTGTTCAGCGTGATGGGATTAGCGCAAAGGGCGAGGCTACGATGACCGCGTTCACCGGAAAAAATTCCGACTGAGTCAAATCTGCTAGTGGTTAATACATTTAGGAGTGATTAAATGGAAAAGAATGACTTTCTTCGCGAATTGGAAAATATACTAGAACTGGAGCCAAATACCCTGAAAGGGGGCGAATCTTTGGAGGAGACAGGTGTGTGGGATTCGCTGGGTGTGGTGTCCTTTATGGCATTTGCGGATGAGAAGCTGGGGCTGGTGTTACAGGCTGACAAAATTAGCGCAAGCAAAACAATTGAGGATCTGATTGGGCTGCTTGGCGACAGAATCTCTGGTTGAAGCTTAGGTTATAAATTTTATGGCTATGCAACCTGATGATAGAGCGGCGCGTGTTGTCAACGGTACTCGCATAGTGGGGATTGCGAGCGCCTTACCAGTCGCGGTTGAGCCCGTGGCGGCTTACGAGGATCGGTTTGGTGCAGAGGCTGTCGGTAAGATTTCCAGCAGTACCGGGGTTAGGTCCCGACACGTTGCCGGTACGATATGCACTTCTGACCTGTGTGCGGCAGCAGCAGAGCAGCTCTTGGATGGGTGTTCTGTGCAGGCGGACACTATCGACACTATCATTTTCGTCACGCAGACACCGGATTATGTGTTGCCCGCAACTGCCTGCATTTTGCAGCATCGTCTTGGCGTGCCTGTTTCCGCTGCAGCCTTTGATGTGAACCTCGGTTGTTCCGGATACGTGTATGGATTGTGGTTAGCGGCAAGCTTGATCTCCGGAGGGGGGGCTAGACGAGTGTTGTTGTTGGTTGGCGATACGATCAATCGAGTCGTGTCGTCAGAAGACCGTTCTGTAGCGTTGCTGTTCGGTGACGCAGGTACTGCAACATTGTTAGAGGCGGATGAACAGGCTGAACCCTTGCTCTTTGTCTTGGGAACGGATGGAAGTGGGGAGAAAAACCTTATCGTTCCTCATGGTGGCTTTAGACATCGCGCAGATAATGCGTCCTTTCTAAAGATTGAGCGGGAGTCAGGCAACAAGAGGTCTGAGTCTGATTTATATATGAACGGTGCTGAGATTTTTTCATTCACGCTCGCTCGGGTGCCTGCAATGGTCAGTGCAGTGATGAAGGCAGCAAAGGCATCTATGGATGATGTCGACGGCTTTGTCTTCCATCAAGCCAATCGCTTTATGATGAAGCATCTGGCTAAACGTATGTCCATTCCTGAGGAAAAATTGGTCGTTGGACTTGAGCATTACGGAAATACCAGTAGCGCTTCGATCCCATTAGCTTTGTGTACAGAGATGGCTGGCCGCCTACGCACATCTTCCTCCCGTTTACTACTCGCAGGCTTTGGCGTGGGCTATTCATGGGCGGGGTGTATAGCTTCTTTAGATAAGCTGACTATTCCTGAGATTACATATGTACAGGGGCCGGCGATATGAATGTGAGTCCTTTTGATCTGTGTGGACGACAGATTATGGTGACAGGTGCGTCCAGTGGGATTGGTCGCGCAACTGCTGTTCAGTTAAGTCGTGCTGGTGCGCGCGTCGTGTTAGTAGCTCGCGGTACAGAGGCTCTTGAGCGTGTGGCGGAAAGCCTGGATGGGGCGGAGCATGGGATTGAAGCGATTGATCTTGCCACCGAGTTGGACATTTCGTCTTGGATGCGTGATGTGTCAAAACGGCGGGGCCGATTTAATGGACTGGTTCATGCTGCAGGAGTCCAATTGACTCTTCCACTTCGCGCTTTAAGTGAAGATAAGTGGAATGCAGTCATGCATTTGAATACAACAGTATCATTTTTGCTAGCAAAAGGATTTCGCCAGAAGCAAGTTGTCGACAATGAAGGAAGCATTGTTTTTCTCTCTTCGGTTGTGAGTTTGGTTGGGCAGCCGGGGCTTTCTGCTTACTCCGCTAGCAAGGGAGCCATCAACTCTCTCACTCGAACCTTGTCGCTGGAGCTCGCTCCGGAGGGAATTCGTGTTAATGCAGTTGCGCCAGGGGTAGTTCGAACTGATATGTCAGATAAACTGGCGCAAACCATTGGTGATGAAAACATGGCTAAAGTTAGAAATGCGCATCCACTGGGATTTGGGGAGCCTGAGGATGTTGCATGCGCAGTTAACTACTTGCTGTCACCTGCTGCCAGGTGGGTAACGGGCTCTGTTTTGGTCGTTGATGGTGGATATCTGGCGGCCTGAATGGAAGAAAAAATTATAATTGTTGGTGCCGGAGGCTTTGGGCGTGAAGTTTTCTCATGGCTACAGCATTGGTGTGTGGGTCGGTCTTTTCGCACTATAGGGTTCTTAGACGACCGAGAAGATGCTACGGCAGGGTTTGACGGTCTTCCTCCCGTAATTGGAAGAATTAACAACCACACCCCTTCTGATAATGAGCGCCTAGTTTGTGCACTTGGAAATCCAAAAGACAAGATCAAGATTTGTGAAGCGTTACGCCAAAGAGGCGGGCATTTTCTGACGTTTGTTCATCCATCGGCAGTTATTGGGGATCGGGTTCGACTTGGAGCGGGTGTAGTTGTTGCCCCGATGGCAGTTCTGACCTGTGACATAACTGTAGGTGATTTTGTAACCGTCAACGCGGCCGCCACGGTTGGGCATGATGCATGCTTGGGTGTTGGCACCACTTTGAGTGGCCATTGTGATGTTACTGGTGGTGTTCATGTCGGCCGCGGCGTTTTTTTTGGCTCTCATGCAGCGGCGCTCCCAGGGGTAAGTATTGGAGATTTTTCGATCATTGGCGCAGGAAGTGTAGTTGTGCGAAATGTAAAGCCTGGGGCAACGGTTTTCGGCGTTCCTGCAAAGCAGATAGCGGGGTTTTAGCTCAATGAACACGAGAATTGCGCGGGTTTCCGGGATTGAATACGTGGTTCCGGAATCGATTCTTTCCAACGAAATGCTTGCTTCAGATTTTCCTGAGTGGAGTGTTGAGAAAATATTCTCCAAAACCGGTATTTCTCAGCGTGCGATTGCCGCTCCTGGCGAGTGTGCATCCGACCTTGCTGTAAAGGCTTGTCTAAAACTATTTGAGACGGGAAAAGCCAAACCAGACAGTATCGATTTTATTATTCTTTGCACACAGAGCCCTGATTATTTTTTGCCCGCCACTGCTTGTATTATTCAGAATCGCCTTGGCTTGCCGAAAGCTTGTGGTGCTTTTGATTTCAACCAGGGTTGCTCGGGGTTTGTTTACGGACTAGGTATTGCAAAAGGGCTAATTGAGTCTGGGCAGGCATCGAATGTGTTGCTTGTCACTGCGGAAACCTACAGCAAGTTTATAAACCCAGGTGACAAGAGTGTGCGCACGTTGTTTGGTGACGGCGCAGCTGCGATCTTGGTTAGCGCCGAATATGCAGTGGAATCTGGAATTGACCATTTTGTCTATGGAACCGATGGTGGCGGAGCCCAGAATCTAATTGTCCCAGCTGGAGGTATGCGCTTACCGCTGTCAGAGAGCTCCGATTTGGAGCGAGTGGACGAGAGCGGCAATCGTCGCTCGGACACCAATCTATACATGAATGGCCCCGCGATATTTGAATTCACAATGAATTCTGTTCCGGCACTTGTTGATTCCGTGCTAGTGCGGGCCGGGCTCACTCTTGCTGATGTAGATGTTTTTGCGTTTCATCAAGCGAATCGATTCATGCTTGACTCGCTGCGCCGTCGTATTCGGATTCCCCCCGAAAAGTTTTTGATGTCGTTCGAGAAATTTGGCAACACGGTTTCTTCGACAATTCCTATTGCGCTTTGCGAGGCTGAGCGTGAGGGCAAGTTAAGGCGAGGGCAACGTATTATGACCGTGGGGTTCGGTGTAGGCTATTCATGGGCGGGCTGTTTATTGCGGTGGTAGGTTTGCACGACGACTAAGCGATCTTTTTTTTATGGGTGTGGCGATAACTAAATGTTGAACACTCCTTTTACTCCATGGCCCAGTTTCACGCAGGAGGAGGCCGATGCTGTTTCGCAAGTGATGCTTTCTAGCAAGGTCAATTATTGGACGGGCACTGAGTGTCGTGAATTTGAGCGTGAATTCGCAGCTTGGACAGGCTCCAACTATGCGGTAGCGCTAGCAAATGGCACTTTGGCCCTTGACGTGGCGCTGAAAGCCTTGGGTGTTGGAACTGGCGATGAAGTAGTGGTCACTTCGCGTACCTTTCTCGCTTCAGCGTCCTGTGTGGTGACTGCAGGGGCTGATCCGGTGTTTGCGGATGTCGATGCGGACTCTCAGAACATTACTGCGGAGACGATTGCCGCTGTTCTGACACCGCGAACCAAGGCCGTGATCTGTGTGCATCTCGCTGGTATGCCCTGCGATATGGAGCCGATCATGGAGTTGGCGCGGGAGCGCGGCCTGTATGTCATTGAAGATTGCGCCCAGGCGCACGGCGCCCGGTACAAGGGGAAAGCGGTAGGTTCCATCGGCCACGTCGGCGCCTGGAGCTTCTGCCAGGACAAGATCATGACGACGGGTGGTGAAGGGGGCATGGTCACCACCAACGACCGCGAGCTCTGGTCAAAGATGTGGAGCTACAAGGATCACGGCAAGAGCTGGGAGGCAGTCTACGAACGCCAGCATCCGCCGGGCTTCCGTTGGGTGCATGACAGCTTTGGTACCAACTGGCGCATGTTGGAAATGCAGGCGGCGATCGGTCGGATTCAGTTGCGGCGTATGGCTGAGTGGACCGCCAAGCGCACTGCCGCCGCCGCGCACCTCAAGAAGATCTGTGACGCACACGCGGTTGTACGCGTTCCGGCCACGCCCAGCGATATGGAGCATGCACAGTACAAGTTTTATGCATTCGTGAGGCCAGAAATGCTGGCTTCCGGTTGGACGCGTGACCGAATTATTGAAGAAATCGTTGCGTCCGGCGTGCCGTGTTATCAGGGCTCCTGTTCCGAGGTATATCTGGAAAAGGCCTTTGACGGCACTCCCTGGCGGCCTGCGGAGCGCTTGCCGGTGGCGCGGCAGCTTGGTGAGACCAGCCTGATGCTGCTGGTGCATCCAACGCTGACCCAGGCAGAGATACGGCGCAGCGGCGAGGCCCTTGATGCGGTTCTCTATCAAGCTGGAAAATAGTTTGGATCGGTCTGTTCATCTGGTGCAGCGAGGATGGTTTCAGAAGCGTCAGCTGGCATACATACATCAAAATTAGGGGGTCGTTATGAAGACTTATCAGCAGTTGCAGAAAGAGATCGCCGAATTGCAGCGTCAGGCAGAGCAGCTTCGCCAGCAGGAGATCGCGGCCGTCATTACCGATATCAAGGCCAAGATGGCTGAGTACGGGTTGAGCGCGGCGGATATTTCCGGCAGCGGCAACTCCCGCGCTAAGCCAGTAAAGGGTGTGGGGCGTAGTCCTGTGGCCGCAAAATTCCGTGATCCGGCCTCCGGGCAGACGTGGTCTGGCCGCGGGCGTACCCCCAAATGGTTGGAAGCCTATGAAGCGGCTGGCCGCAAGCGGGATGAGTTTTCAGCGAACTAAGGCCGTTCATCTGTCCTTCAGCTTGCTCACTTAGTGTGCGCTCCGCGATGGCTTGGCTATCGGGCAGGCGGTGTTTGCGGTAATTTCTGTGCCGTAGATTCAGTGGGTTCCAGGTTTCACCAGTTTCAGGGGGTTTCATGTATCGCTCCGCCCAGTCTTTGGCCGCCCTAGTAATGGCGGTATTCACCTTTTCCGGCTGCACGATCACCCCGGGTTTGCATGTCAATGAGGGCCGGCCCGCAGAGCGCGAGGGCTATCGCGTGGTGGCGCTCACCGCGGAGGTGGTGGCCGAGCAGGCTCGTAGTCGTCCTGCTGCTGAGGAGCTCTCGGCGCTGACCGCGGTCTCGTCATTGGAGGCCAGCCAGGATTATCGGATTGGCCCCGGCGACGTGCTCACGGTCATTGTCTGGGATCATCCCGAGCTCACCAATCCCACCGGTGAGTTCCGTGATGCCGTCTCCGCGGGCCGCCTGGTCACTCCGGATGGCTATATGTTTTACCCGCATGCGGGGGCTGTACTGGTGGCTGGAAAAACCGCCAACGAGGTGCGCAGTTTTCTTACCGAGCGGCTTTCCAAAGTGATCCAGTCTCCTCAGGTGGATGTGCGCGTAGCTGCATTCCGCGCGCAGCGGATCCAGGTTACCGGCGAGGTGAAGCAGCCCGGCATCGTGACCCTGGATGACACTTCAAAAGGGGTGCTGGAGGCGATCGGCGAACGCGGAGGCTTGACACAGGAGGCCAGCCGTCGGCTAGTGATCCTGCAGCGCGGCGGACAGACCTATCGGCTTGATCTCGCCGGCTTGCTGTCTGGTACCCGTCCGGTGATCAATCCTGTGATCCTGCCCGGCGATGTGATTCATGTCCCTGATGCCGGCACTGATCGTGTCTTCGTGATGGGTGAGGTCAAGGCGTCTGCCCCGGTGACCATGCTCCAGAATGGCCTGACGCTCACCGAAGCGCTGACCACCGTTGGCGGTCTGGACCGGGTCAGCGCGCGGGACTCGGGCGTATTGGTGTTTCGCCGCGGGCAAGAAGTGGCGGATTCCGTGCCCACGATCTTTGTACTGGATATGGGGCAACCGGAGGGCATGTTGTTGGCCAACGAGTTTGAGTTGGCGCCGCGTGATGTGGTTTACGTGAAAGCGACCGCCTTCGCCAAATACAACGCGGTCATCAATCAGCTGCTGCCCACGATCTCGGCCGTCTTCCAGATCGATCGTCTGACTTCCAGCAACTAGCGTTACGGATTCGAGACAGGTTCGTGTGGCGTCGCATGTGTGCGGCGACACACGAGCCTGGTTCAATACTTCTTACAATCGGCGCCCTCTAGCTAGTGCACAGAGCGCGCGGCATATCAATAATGACATCGGAACAAGAACATAAGTCGGGCGTTAGCGGCTTTCGCGCGGCGACCGGTAATGACGAGATCGACCTTCGCGAGCTGTTGGGGGCGTTGCTGGAAGGGCGCTGGATCATCGCCGCAACATTGGTGGGAGCGCTGATTCTTGGCATTTTTTATGCGTTGATCGCAGCTCCGGTTTACGAGGCGGATGCGCTGGTACAGGTAGAGACGGAAGGCAATTCTGTCAACGCCGCCCTAGGTGATGTCGCACAACTGCTCGGCAGTGGTGAAATGCCGGTGACGGCCGAGCTGGAGATCGTCAAGAGTCGCATGGTGCTAGGCAAGGTGATCGACACTCTTGATCTGGATTTGCGAGTAGAGCCCAAGTTTTTTCCGCTAATTGGTGAAGCGGTGGCGCGGCGGCGGGCGAATCTGACTGCACCTGCAGATGCGCCATTTGGCTTGAGCCGCTACGCTTGGGGCGGCGAAAAGATTTCGGTAGGATCTATCGATCTGCCGCAGCCGCTGATGAACGTACAGCTTCTGCTTGAGGTTACCGAGCAGGGGTATCAGTTGTTTGACCCTGAAGGCATCCAGTTACTTGAGGGGCGAGTGGGGGAGCTGGCCCGCTCGGAAGCCACGCCGTATGGTCCAGTGGCGATCTTTATTCGTGAGCTGATTGCACGGCCAGGTACGCACTTTGAAGTCACCAAGTTGGCGCGCTCGCTGGCATTGGATGCCATCTCCCGCAATTTGAGCGTGGCCGAGCGCGGCAAGCAATCGGGCATCATTGCGCTGACGTTCGAGGGTGAATCTCGGCAATTAGTCACCGACGTGGTCAACGGCATCGTGACGGCGTACCAGCGCCAGAACGTTGAGCGCCGCTCTGCGGAAGCCGAGCAGACCTTGGCCTTCCTCAAGGTGCAATTGCCGGAGCTGCGCAAGCAGGTGGAGTCGTCGGAGGCGCAGCTCAACAAGTTCCGCCTGCAGCAGGGTTCCGTGGATATGACCAAGGAAACCGAGCTGGTGCTGCAGCAAAGCGTGGAGTTGGAGACGCAGCGCGTCACACTGTTACAGAAAAAAGAGGAGGCGCTGCGACGTTTCACTGCGAGCCATCCGGTGGTGCAGGCTTTGGATGGCCAGCTGCGCCAGATCAGCGCCGAGCAGTCCAGCATCACCTCGCGGGTTAAGGACCTGCCGGGCTCGCAGCAGGAACTGCTGACCCTGACGCGTGATGTCGAGGTCAACAATCAGTTGTACACGGCGCTGCTGAACTCCTCGCAGGAACTGCAGATCGCCAAGGCAGGCACGGTCGGTAACGTCCGTATTGTCGATCACGCCTTGCCGCCGCTGAAGCCTTCGAAGCCCAAAAAGGCGTTGATTCTGGGGTTGAGCATGGTGTTGGGGCTCTTTCTCGGCGTCATTGCGGTGTTCCTGCGGCGTGCACTGCGCCATGGTGTGGAAGATCCCGGTGTGGTGGAGCAGCAGTTGGGCCTGCCGACGTATGCGTCGATCCCATATTCGGATGAGCAGCGCCGCATCATGCGTGCGATCAAACGTGGCGGCGTGGGCAGCCAGATTCTGGCGGCGGTCGATCCGACCAATCTGGCGATCGAGGCTTTGCGCAGTTTGCGGACCTCCCTGCATTTTGCGCTGTTGGAATCGACCAATAATGTCGTGATGCTCACAGGTCCGTCACCGGGTCTCGGCAAGTCGTTCATCTCTCTCAATCTGGGCGCGGTTCTGGCGATGTCCGGTAAGCGCGTGGTGGTGGTCGATGCCGATCTTCGTCGCGGTCACCTGCATGAGTACCTGGATACCGAGCGTGCGCCGGGTATCAGTGACCATGTCGCGGGCGACGTCGAGTTGTCAGGCATCATCAAGAAGACGACGGTGGAGAATCTGTCGTTCATCTCGACTGGCACTATCCCGCCCAATCCGGCGGAATTGCTGCTGCATGATCGTTTCACCGCGATGGTTAAGGCGCTGTCGGAACAGTACGACCATGTGCTGATCGATACCCCGCCGGTGTTGGCGGTGACGGACGCTGCGGTCATTGGCCGTTTGGCGGGCTGTACTTTGCTGGTGCTGAAGGCTGGCGAGCACCCGCTGCGAGCGATCGAGGATTCTGCACGTCGTCTGCGTCAGGCAGGCGTCCAGCTGCGCGGTACGCTGTTCAATCAGGTGGGCCTGGGAACCGGCAAGTACGGATACAGCTATGGCTACGGCTACAAGTACGGTTACAACTATTCGTACAAGAGCGTCGATAAGTAAGTAAGCGCGGGTCCGGTAGCGGATCCGCCCTTTTCATTGGGTAGTGTGTAGTTGGGGGCAGTGTTGGCTCACGCGATGTGAGTTTGAGTCGACCGATGCAAAGCTGCCCCTCACCCCGACCCTCTCCCCGCGGGCGGGGCGAGGGAGATTGCTGCGTCGGTCGGTCGGTGCAAGCCGTAGGCGGAACCGACGCAGGTGTTGAGGTTTGTTGCTGTCGGCTCAGTGCTTGTGTGCTTGAGCCGATCTACAGCGGGGTGCGAGGAAGCGCACCCGCGCAATCAACCCTTCACCAGCTCCAGCAGCGGGTCCATCATCTTGGCGTTGGCGGCGATGATGTTGCCGGTCTGCAGCGGGTCGGCACCGCCGTTGAGTTCGCGCACGGAGCCGCCGGCTTCTTGCACCATGACGATGCCGGCTGCGATGTCCCAGGGCTTGAGGTCGAGCTCCCAGTAGCCGTCGAGACGGCCGGCGGCAACGTAGGCGAGGTCGAGGGCGGCGGCACCGCCACGGCGGACGCCGGAGGTGGCGGCGGCGACATTGCGCAGCATCGGCAGATAGCCGTCGAGCTTTTCTTCCCGCAGCGGCACGCCGGTGCCGATCAGCGCGCTATCGAGTTCCTTGCACTGGCTGACGCGCAGCTTGCGATTGTTCAGCAGCGTGCCCGCGCCCTTGGAGGCGATGTACAGATCCTGGGTGCAGGGTGCGTAGATCACCCCATGCTCCAGACGGCCCCGCACCTGGATACCGATCGACACCGCAAAATGCGGCAGGCGATGCAGGAAGTTGGTGGTGCCGTCCAGCGGGTCGATGATCCAGGTGACTTCATCGTTACCCTGCGCGCCACTTTCCTCGGCGAGGATGGCGTGGTGCGGGTAGGCCTTGTGGATCAGCCGAATGATTTCCTGCTCCGCGCCCTTGTCCACCTGGGTCACGAAGTCGTTCCGGGCCTTGCGCTCGATGGCGAGCTGATCAGCCCGGTCGTAGTTGCGCATGATGTAGTTGCCGGCCGTACGGGCGGCCGAGACAGCAATGTTGACCAGCGGATGCATGGCAGGCCGGAGTTCTTAGTAAGGAGCGGGGGAAAGCATGGGCATAATATCACTTATGACTGCCAACCCTGCTGTAGACCCCCTTTCCCGCATCCGGATCGTCCTGGTTTCGACCCAGCATCCGGGCAATATCGGTTCCTCCGCCCGCGCCATGCTGACCATGGGCATCTCCGATCTGGTGCTGGTGAATCCTGACCGTTACCCGCACCCGCAGGCGCGGGCAACCGCCGCCCATGCACTGCCGGTGCTGGAAAAGGTGCGCGTGGTGACAACGATGGAAGAGGCGCTGACCGGCTGCGGCTGGGTGCTTGCCGCGTCTGCCAGGCCGCGTCACCTCGGTGACGAACCGATGACGCCGTGGGACGCCGCCGCCAAGGCTGTGGCGATTGCCCCAAGCGCGCCGGTAGCGCTGGTATTCGGCTGCGAGCGCACCGGCCTGACCAATGAGCAGCTGGACCTGTGCCATGCGGCGACGATGATCCCTAGCAATCCGGCCTGCAGTTCCCTGAACCTGTCGCAGGCCGTGCAGGTGCTGAGCTACGAACTGCGGCGCGCGGCGCTACCGGCGGTGCCGACGGTGTCGAGCAAGGCCGACCATCCTCGCTACGATCTGCCGGGCGTCGAGGAAATGGAGCGGTTCTACGAGCATCTGCAGCGGATGCTGCTGTCGACGGGGTTCCTGGATCCGACCAATCCGCGCCATCTGATGCGCCGCCTGCGCACCTATTTCAACCGCTCCAGTCCGGACCGCAACGAGCTGAATATCCTGCGCGGCATCCTTACCTCGTTCGAGAAGCCGAAGAACCGGCGCGTGCCGCTCGATGGCGACAGCGACGTTGCATGAAGGTGACTGGGTGGATCGCATCCGCTTGCGGCGGGGCCCGGGATAGCCGGCGGGACCTGCGACGGTAGGTCGTTCTGCGCCGGAGCGGTCCGCAAGGTCTAAAATCCGCATCCCTAGTCGGCTTGCGCCGCAATCGAGTTCTGCCATGTTCAGCCGTATCCGTGAAGACATCACCGGCGTTTTTGAGCGTGACCCCGCCGCGCGCAATACCTGGGAAGTGCTCACCTGCTATCCGGGCCTGCATGCGGTGTGGGCCCATCGGCTGAGCCATTGGCTGTGGAATCACGGCCTGAAATGGCTGGGGCGGATGAACTCCAATCTGGCGCGCTGGTTCACCGGGGTCGAGATTCATCCGGGCGCGCGGATCGGGCGCCGGTTGTTCATCGATCACGGCATGGGCGTGGTGATCGGTGAGACCGCCGAGATCGGCGACGATGTGACGCTCTATCACAACGTCACCCTGGGCGGCGTCAGCTGGAACAAGGGCAAGCGCCATCCGACGCTGGGCGACAAGGTGGTGGTCGGTGCCGGTGCCAAGATCCTCGGGCCGTTCACGGTCGGTGCCGGTGCGCGCGTGGGTTCGAACTCCGTAGTGGTGCGTGAGGTGCCGCCCGGCGCCACTGTCGTCGGCATTCCGGCGCGCGTGGTGCGCGAGGCGGCGGAACCGTCGGCCGCAGTGACCGCCATTGCGCAGAAGATGGGCTTTGATGCCTATGGTCTGTCACGCGACATGCCGGACCCGATCGCCAATGCGATGTCGGCGATGCTGGAGCATGTGCAGAAGCTGGACGATCAGCTGGTCAAAGTCTGCCGTTTGCTGCACCAGATGGATTCGCGGATGCCGGAACTGGAGCTGTCCAAGCTGGAACTGCCGGAATTCTGCGACGACGCCCCGTCTGCACTGGACTCGCTCGCAGCGAGCAGCAAGCGCAAGGAGTAGGTGGTGGTCGCGCAACGCTCATTTTCCAGGTGTGCGGCGGCTCCGCGCGGCGCGCTTGAGCCGATCTGCGGGTACGCGCAGCGGTGCGGATGCATCGTGGGTCGGTTCAAGCCGCGGGCGGAACCGACTCAGGTGTCTGATCAATGGACCCACTGAGATGAAGGTTCACGCATGAATATTCTGGTCGTCGGTGGCGCAGGCTATATCGGCTCGCACATGTGCCAGATGCTGGCCGCGGCCGGGCATACCGTGGTGGTGCTCGACGATCTGTCCACCGGGCATCGCGAGGCGGTGCTGTGGGGCGAGTTGGTGGTCGCGTCGATGGACGATCGGGCGGTGGTGATGGAGACGCTGCGCCGCCACGCCATCGAGGTGGTGATGCATTTCGCCGCCAGCTCTCTGGTCGGCGAATCGATGAACGATCCGTATCGCTATTACCAGAACAATGTCGCGGCGACGCTGCAACTGCTGATGGCGATGAAGGATGTCGGCGTGTCGCAGTTCGTGTTTTCGTCGACGGCCGCAGTGTTTGGCGAGCCCCAGCAGGAACGGATCCAGAGCACGCATCCGCGGCAGCCGATCAACCCCTACGGCAACTCCAAGCTCGCGGTCGAGCTGATGCTGGAAGATGCGGCGCGAGCCTATGGCCTGCGCGCCACCAGCCTCCGCTACTTCAACGCCGCGGGCGCCGATCCTCAGGCTCGGATCGGCGAATCGCACGCCTGTGAAACCCACCTGATTCCGCGCCTGTTGCGCCGAGCCGCCGGCGAAGCGCTCGAGGTGCAGATCTTCGGCACCGACTACGACACGCGCGACGGCACCTGCGTGCGCGATTACGTGCACGTCTGCGATCTCGCCACCGCCCATCTGCAGGCGATGGATTACAGCCGCCAGCAGCCGGGCTTCCATGCCTTCAATCTCGGCAATGGCGCCGGCTATACGGTGCTGGAAGTGGTGGCGGCGGCAGAGCGGGTGAGCGGCGTCGATCTGCAACTGCCGCGTGGCCCGCGCCGTGCCGGTGATCCGGCGGTGCTGGTCGCGTCCAGCGACAAGGCACGCCGGCTGCTGTTGTGGGAACCGCAGCGTCCCTCGATCGACCAGATCGTTGCCGACGCCTGGCGCTGGCACCAGCGCCCCGCATTCTGATGATGAGCTGCCATGCCGGTTTACTTTGACAACAACGCCACCACCCGCGTCGATCCGCAGGTGCTCGAAGCGATGCTGCCGTATCTTTCCGGCCCCCATGGCAATGCCAGTTCGCTGCATCGCTTTGGCCGCATGGCGCGCGATGCGGTTGAAGCGGCACGGCTGAAAGTCGCGGCGCTGGTCGGCGCGCAGGCGGCGGAAGTGTTGTGGACCTCCGGCGGCACCGAGTCCAACAACCTGGCATTGAAGGGTTGCACCGCCGGCCTCAAGCCGACGCGCGTGCTGTATGGCGCCACCGAACATCCGGCCGTGATGGAGGCGGCAGAATCGCTGGGCGACAGCGGCTGGCAGGTCGAAGCGGTGGCGGTCGATCAGCGCGGGGTACTGGATTGGCCCGCGTTCGAGCGGCAACTGGCGCAAGGACCGCTGCGGCTGGTCTCGCTGATGCGTGCCAACAACGAGACCGGCGTGATCCAGGACATCGCGCGGGCTGCGCCGCTGGTTCACGCCGCGGGTGCTTTGCTGCACGTCGATGCCGTGCAGGCCGCGGGCAAGATCCCGGTCGATTTCGTTGAGCTGGGCGCGGACCTGATGAGCCTGTCCAGTCACAAGCTGTACGGACCGAAGGGCATCGGCGCGCTGATCGTTGGCGGCGATGTCGATCTGGCACCGCTGCATCATGGCGGCGCGCAAGAGCGTGGTCGCCGCGGTGGCACCGAGAACGTGGCGGCGATCGTCGGCTTCGGTCGTGCCGCGGAGCTGGCGGTGCAGGAACTGGGAGCGCGTGCCGCGCAGGTGCAGACCTTGCGCGATCGCCTCGAAGCCGGTCTGCGTGCCTGGCCGCGGGTGCGTATCTTTGCCGACGGCGTCGAGCGCATTGCCAACACCGTGCAGTTCGGGCTGGACGGCTATGACGGCGAAGCGCTGCTGATGCAGCTGGATCGCAAGGGTTTTGCAGTATCCAGCGGTTCTGCCTGTGCCAGCGGCAAGGGCGAGCCCAGCCACGTGCTGCTCGGCATGGGCATCGCGCGGGATATCGCCAAGGGCGCAGTGCGCGTCAGTTTTGGCCAGGACAACACCGCCGAGGAAGTGGATCAGTTTCTCGAAGTGCTGCGGACGTTCGCCGCAGGCGCTGCATGATTTATCTCGACCACGCGGCCACCACGCCGCTGGATCGTCGCGTGCGCGACGCGATGCTGCCGTGGCTGGACGATGTGGACGGTTACGGCAACCCGGCCTCGGATCACGCGTTGGGGCGCCGTGCACGGCAGGCGGTGGAACAGGCGCGAGTGCAGGTGGCGGCGCTGCTGGGCGCGCAGGCCGATGAGATCATCTTCACTTCGGGCGCGACCGAAGCGAACAATCTGGCCCTGAAGGGCGCGCTGGAATTCCGCGGCTTGCAGGGTGCGCATGTCGTGACCAGCCGCATCGAGCACAAGTCCGTGCTCGATACCTGCCGTTATCTCGAAACACTGGGGGCGCGCGTCAGCTACCTGACGCCGAATGCCGGCGGCGTGATCGACGCGGAGCAGGTGATGGCTGCACTGCGACCGGATACGGCGCTGGTCTCGCTGATGTGGGTCAATAACGAAACCGGCGTGATCAATCCGGTGGAGCAGCTGGCGCCGCAACTGCGCGCGCGCGGTGTGCTGTTTCATGTCGATGCGGTGCAGGCGGCGGGGCGTTTGCCGATCCGGCTCGATCAGCTGCCGATCGATCTGCTCTCGGTTTCGGCGCACAAGTGCTATGGGCCCAAAGGAATCGGTGCGCTGTTCGTGCGCAAGCGTCCGCGCGCGCGGCTGAGTCCACAGATCCACGGTGGCGGGCACGAGCAGGGCATGCGCTCCGGCACGCTGGCGACGCATCAGATCGTGGGCATGGGCGCGGCTTTCGAACTGGCTGCAGTGGCACAGATCGAGGATGGCGTGCGTGCCGCGCCGCTGCGCGACCGGCTTTGGCATGCCTTGCAGCGGTTGCCGCAGAGCCAGCGCAACGGTGATCCGGCGCGGGTGGTGCCGCAATTGCTGAACCTCAGCTTTGAAGGCGCGGAAGGTGAAAGCCTGCGCGCCCTGTTGCCGCAGCTGGCCGTGTCCAGTGGCTCGGCCTGCTCTTCGGCGACGCGTGAGCCTTCGTATGTGTTGCGCGCGCTGGGGCGCGATGACGAGCTGGCCAGTTCGTCGCTGCGCTTTTCACTGGGGCGCGCGACGAGCCTTGCCGAGATCGATACGGCTGCGGTGCAGGTGAGCATGGCGGTACTGCGCCTGCGTGCCTTGTCGCCATTGTGGGACGAAGCGACCGGTGCCGTTGCGGTTGACGCGACGGCCTTGCGGGCGGAGGACAATGTGTTCGGCTATCCGGTGCCGGTCTGGCAGCGGTTCAGCCACACCGCTCATGCCGGCCGTCTGCCCCAGGCGCCGGGCAGCTTCAGTGCCCAGGTCGGCAGCCCGGCGGCGCGTTCGATGTTGCGCGTGGATCTGCACTTGGGCCGTTCCGGTATCGAGACCGCCCGCTTCCAGGCTTACGGCTGCCCGGTGACGATCGCGGTCGGCGAGTGGCTGGCGGCGCGCCTGCAGGGACAATCGCTGCAGGATTTCCAGGTGCCGGACGCCGTGGAGATCCGCGCTGCGCTTGAAATCGGGGATGACAAGTCCCATTGTGCACTTATGGGCGAAGATGTGGTCAGAGCCCTGTGGCAACAGAGCCGTCAGTACCATGAGCATTGAAGTGACCGAAAACGCCGCGAGGCGCATCCAGCAGCAGATCGCCAAGCGCGGCAATGGTTTGGGCTTGCGCGTCGGCGTCAAGAAGACCGGTTGTTCCGGGTATGCCTACACCATGGACTATGCCGATGACGTCGGGCCTGATGAAACGGTGTTCGAGCATCATGGCGCCAAGGTCGTGGTCGGGCGCGAGCATCTGAGCCTGCTCGATGGCATGACGCTGGATTTCCAGAAGCAGGGCCTCAACGAATCATTCAAGTTCCTGAATCCGCAGGCCAAAGCCTATTGCGGGTGTGGGGAAAGCTTCACCGTTTGAGCGTGCCGGCTGGGGGCGGGCGCCGAGCGTTGGTGGATGGAGGTTGTGGGGAGTGTGGCTGCGGACGTCGCCATTGCGCCGGGGTGCGTTCCCGCCAAATCCGACGGCGCGATTAGGTCCGTCTTAATTGCCGCAGTGCAGCAGCCGCCGCTATAATCACCTGTTTTCATTGGCCCTTATGGATTGCCCTGGGGGCGTCCCCCGTTTGTTTTTCAAGGAGTTGCTTGTGTCGGTCGAACGTACCCTGTCCATCATCAAACCTGACGCCGTGGCCAAGAACCATATCGGCGATATCTACAGCCGTTTCGAGAAGGCCGGTCTGAAGATCGTCGCTTCGCGCATGGCGCACCTGTCGCAGGCCGAGGCTGAAGGCTTTTACGCCGTGCACGCGGCGCGTCCGTTCTTCAAGGACCTGGTCAGCTTCATGGTCAGCGGCCCGGTCGTGATCTCGGTGCTGGAAGGCGAGAACGCCGTCCTGGCGCATCGCGATCTGATGGGCGCCACCGATCCGAAGAAGGCCGAGAAGGGCACCATCCGTGCCGATTTCGCCGACAGCATCGACGAGAACGCCGTCCACGGTTCGGACAGCCTCGAGAACGCACAGAACGAGATCGCGTACTTCTTCCGCGCCACCGAACTGTGCCCGCGCACGCGTTGATCGCATGAGCGAATCCGCAAGCCCGTGCGTCGCTGCCCCCGCTGCTCCGATCAACCTGTTCGGACTGGACCGGGAGCAGTTGCGCGCGCGCTTTGCGGAGATGGGTGAAAAACCGTACCGCGCCGACCAGATCATGCAATGGATCTACCGTCGCGGTAAGGACAATTTCGACGAGATGTCCAACATCTCGAAAGACCTGCGCAACAAGCTCGCTCAGCACTTCGTGATCCGCACCCCGGAGCTGATCGCCGAGCAGGTTTCGCAGGACGGTACCCGCAAGTGGGTGCTGCGTCTCGACGGCGGCAACGCGATCGAGACGGTCTATATCCCCGAGGATGATCGCGGCACGCTGTGCATCTCCTCGCAGGTCGGTTGCGCCATGGATTGCAGCTTCTGCTCCACCGCGCAGCAGGGCCTGAACCGCAACATGACCACGGCGGAGATCATTGCCCAGGTCTGGTTTGCCGGGCGCACGCTCGGCGGCGATTTCCAGAACGAGCGTGTGATCTCCAACATCGTGTTCATGGGCATGGGCGAGCCGCTGGCCAATTCCGCCGCGGTGTTTCCCGCCATCCATATCCTGCTCGACGATTTCGGCTTTGGTCTGTCCAAGCGTCGCGTCACGGTGTCCACCTCCGGGCTGGTGCCGTACATGGATCGTCTGCGCGCCGAGGTGGATACCGCGCTGGCGGTGTCGCTGCACGCTCCCAACGATGCGCTGCGCAACGAGCTGGTGCCGATCAACCGCAAGTATCCGCTCGCGGAGCTGATCGAAGCCTGCAAGCGCTACACCGCCGGCAAGGACCGCAAGACGCACATCGTCTACGAGTACGTGATGCTGGATGGCATCAACGATCATCCGGAGCACGCGCGCGAACTGGCGCGGCTGCTCGCCGGCATGCCGGCGAAGGTCAACCTGATTCCGTTCAATCCATTTCCGGAGACGCGCTACAAGCGCTCCAAGCCGGAAACGATCAAGGCCTTCAGCGACATTCTTCGCGCCAAGCGGATCATCACCACCACCCGCCGTACGCGCGGTGACGACATCGATGCGGCTTGCGGTCAGTTGGTAGGGCGGGTGCAGTCCAAGCAGAAGAACCGGCTCGGCGATATCGCCGTCAAGACGGTTGGTTTGTGATGCGCGGTCTGCTCTGTCTGCTGTTGGTGCTCGGTCTGGTGGGCTGTGCGTCGAGCAGCGGCAAGGCTGGAAACCTGATCGAAGCGGCGCGTCTCAACACCGAGGCGGGCGTGAAGTATGCGCAGAAGGGTGAGTATTCCCCGGCGCTGGAACGCCTGAAGCGGGCGGTCGGTCAGGACGAAAGCTATGCCAATGCGCATGCCGGCCTGGCATTCGTCTACCAGCGGCTGGGCGACACCAAACTGGCCGAGAAGCACTACCGGCGCGCGCTGGCGCTGGATGACGGCAATCCCGCATTGAAGAACAATTTCGGGGTATTCCTGTGTGCCAGCGATCAGAGCGCCGAGGCCGAGCGCTATCTGCTGGATGCGGCGCAATCGCCGATCTATGCGACGCCGGCAGCCGCCTGGACCAATGCCGGGGTATGCGTGAAGTCGCGCGATCCGGTGCGTGCCGAAGGTTACTTCCGCGAGGCCTTGCGGGTGGCGCCGGACTATTCGGAAGCACTGGCGCAGATGGCGCTGGTCAGCTTTGCACGGCAGGATTATCTGCGGACCCGTGCCTTCATCCAGCGTTACGGGGTGTTGAAGAACCCCAATCCTGAATTGCTGTATGTCGGCACGCGTGCCGAGACCGCCCTTGGCGATCTCCATGCGGCCGAGCTTTATGCGACACAGCTGTTGCAGCAGTTCCCACAATCTCCTGAAGCCGCCACTCTTCGATCCCAGCACCCATGAGCACCGAAAATTCGGATAGCGCCACCGATGTGGAACCGGTTGCCGTCGTCGCCGACCATGGCCCCGGGCCGGGGGCGATGATTCGCGAGGCGCGTACGCGCGCACGTCTCTCGCTGGAGGATCTGGGGCTCCAGACCAAGCTGGGGCGCAGTCAGCTCGAAGCGTTGGAGCGCGATGATTTCGGTGCGCTGCTCGAGGCGGTGTATGTCCGTGGTTATTACCGCAAGTGCGCGAAAGTGCTCGGGCTGCCGGAACAGCAGCTGATCGACGCTTATGAAGCGCGAGTGGCGCCGAAGTCACCGTTGCCACCGGCCAAGCTGCGGCTGGCCTCCGGCTCGGAGCTGGGTTCGAGCAGTCGCCTGCCGGTGTCGATGGCGATCGTCGCCGCGATTGTCGCGGTGGTGATTTGCGGCTTCCTCTGGATGGCGCGCGATGCCGGGCCGCAGCCACCGGTGGTGGCGACACCGGAAGCTGAAGCGGAAGGCGAAGCCCAAAGCGACGACGTCAGTGTCGCGTTGCCGGCGCTGCCAGTGACGAGCGAAGACGATGCCGTGGCTGCCAACGGCACGGAAGATGGCGCTGCAGTCGCGCCCGGCACGGCCCCGGCAGCGGCGACTGCGGACGCGGCAGTCGCTTCCGATGGCGCGCCGCCTGCCGCGGCTGCGGCTCCCGAAGGCGCTGCTACCGGTCCGCGTACCGCGGCGCTGACGTTCACGGCCGCATCCTGGGTGCGGATCGACGATGCCAATGGCAAGACCCTGCTGAATGGCCTGCGCCACGCCGGCGATCAGCAGCGCATCGAAGGCGCGTTGCCGTTGAGTGTGTTCCTCGGCTACGCACCGGGGGTGAAGCTGGAGTTCGAAGGTCGCGTGATCGACCTTGCGCCGTACCAGCGCGACAATGCCACGGCGCGGTTGACGCTGCCGCTGGCTGCCAACTGACCGGCATTCGTTTCGGGAATACGCCATGGCCATGACCAGTCACCATCAGATCGTTCGTCGCCTGTCGCGCCAGATTCGCGTCGGCCGCGTGGCGGTGGGCGGTGGTGCGCCGGTGTCGGTGCAGACGATGACCAATACCGACACCGAGGACGTGGCTGCGACCGTGGCGCAGATCCGCGCGGCAGTGAAGGCCGGCGCCGACATCGTACGGGTGTCGGTACCGACACTGGCGGCCGCAGAAGCGTTCGGCAAGATCAAGAAGGAAGTGGGTTACGTGCCGCTGGTGGCCGATATCCATTTCAACTACCGCTGCGCGCTGGCTGCCGCCGAAGCGGGGGCCGACTGCCTGCGGATCAACCCCGGCAATATCGGCAACGACAAGAAAGTGTCGGAGGTCGTGGCCTGCGCCAAGCATCACGGCGTGCCGATCCGGATCGGCGTCAACGCCGGCAGCCTCGAAGCGGACCTTCAGGAAAAGTACGGCGAGCCGAATGCCGATGCGCTGGTGGAATCGGCGCTGCGCCACATCAATCTTCTGAAGCGTCATAACTTCGAGGATTTCAAGGTGTCGCTGAAGGCCAGCGAAGTGTTCCTGACGGTCTTCGCCTACCAGAAGCTGGCCAAGCTGATCGAGCAACCGCTGCATCTGGGGATCACCGAGGCCGGCGGCCTGCGTTCGGGGGCGGTGAAGTCCTCGATCGGCCTCGGCATGCTGCTCGCCGACGGTATCGGCGACACCATCCGGGTCTCGCTCGCGGCCGATCCGGTCGAGGAGATCAAGGTCGGCTGGGACATCCTCAAATCGCTGCACCTGCGCTCGCGCGGCATCAATCTGGTGGCCTGCCCGTCGTGCTCGCGGCAGAACTTCGACGTGATCAAGGCGGTGACCGAGCTGGAATCGCGCTTCGAGGAGATCGACGAGCCGCTGGATCTGGCGGTGATCGGCTGCGTGGTCAACGGCCCGGGAGAAGCACGTGAAGCGGCCATCGGCGTGGCCGGCGGCTATCCGAATTCGATTTACGTCGATGGCAAGATCCAGCACAAGGCGCACAACCACGAGCTGGTCGACGTGCTGGAAAAGCTGGTGCGTGAGAAGATCGCCGCGCGCAAGGCTGCAAAAGCCGAAACCGCCGTCGATGCCGACGCTCCTGCTGGTGCGTTACCCCTCACGCCCGAAGTCTGACGTTCCTCCATGGCCAACCTGTTTCAGTCCGTTCGCGGATTCAATGATGTATTGCCCGCCGATGCCGCGATCTGGCAGCAGCTGCACCGTGTCGCCGCGGAAACCTTTGCCGCTTACGGCTATGGCGAAATCCGCCTGCCGATCATCGAGCACACTGCGCTGTTCAAGCGCTCGATCGGCGAAGTCACCGATATCGTCGAGAAGGAAATGTTCTCGTTCGAGGATCGCGAAGGCGACAGTCTCGCGCTGCGCCCGGAAGGCACCGCCAGTTGCGTGCGCGCCGGCCTTGAGCATGGCCTGCTGCACAACCAGCAGCAGCGGCTCTGGTATGCCGGCCCCATGTTCCGTCACGAGCGGCCGCAGGCCGGCCGCTATCGTCAGTTCCACCAGTTCGGGGCCGAGGCCTACGGCATGGCCGGGCCGGATATCGATATCGAGATCGTCGCGCTGTCGGCGCGGCTGCTGCAGCGTCTGGGCCTGCGCGAGCTGACGCTGGAATTGAATTCGCTGGGCAGCGGTGAAACCCGGCAGCGCTATCGCGCCGCGCTGATCGAGTTCCTCGAACGTCATCAGTCGTCGCTGGATGCCGATTCGCAGCGCCGCCTGCACAGCAACCCGCTGCGGGTGCTGGATTCCAAGGTGCCGCAGACCCAGGCGCTGCTGGCCGATGCGCCGCGTCTGGTCGATGTGCTGGATGATGAATCTCGCGCGCATTTCGACGGACTGCAGCAGGGCCTGTCGGACCTGGGCATCGCCTACACGGTCAATCACCGCCTGGTGCGCGGCCTCGATTACTACAGCAAGGGCGTGTTCGAATGGACCACGACCCAACTTGGCGCCCAGGGTACGGTGCTGGCGGGTGGCCGCTATGACGGCCTGGTCGAGCAGCTCGGCGGTTCGCCGACACCGGCAGTCGGTTGGGCCAGCGGTGTCGAGCGCCTGATCCTGTTGATGAAGGCGCAGCAGGCGCCGGTCGATGCAGCGGCGCCGCATGCCTATTTCTGCTGGCTGGGCGAGGCGGCCAGCCGCGAAGCGCGCAGGCAGGCCGAGATCCTGCGGGATCGGCTGCCGGGTCTGCGGCTGGTGACCCATGCGGGTGGCGGCAAGCTGGCGGCGCAGTTGAAGCGGGCCGATCGCTGTGGCGCGGCCGTGGCACTGGTGCTGGGCGAGTCGGAAGTAACGGCCGGCGCGGTTCAAGTAAAATCCCTGCGCGAAAACAGCGCGGTGCAGGGGGGAGATCCGCAAGCGCTGGTGACCTGGGCGGAACTGCCGGACCGGCTGTCCGGTCTCCTGAATCCTCAATCTATTTAAAAAGAGTCCCTGATCGTGGCCATGCATTTCGACGACGAAGCACAAGCCGAACAGCTCAAGCAGTGGTGGAAGGACAACTGGATGGCACTGGCCGGGGGCCTGGTGCTGGGTTTGGGCGCGATTTTCGGCTGGGAAGGCTGGAAGGGCTATCAGGAAGGCAAGGCGGCCGATGCCTCGCAGATGTACGAGGAATTGAAGCAGGCTCTGATCGACTCGAAGGTCGAGCAGGCCAACGAACTCGGCAACAAGCTGGTCAAGGATTTCTCCGGCACGCCCTATGCGGCCGGCGCGGCGCTGTTCCTGGCCAGCGAGGATGTCCGCGGCAATCGTTTCGATGACGCGCTGGCGCGGCTGCAGTGGGTCGACAAGCACAGCAAGGATGAGGGTCTGCGCCAGGTGGCGCGGCTGCGCGAAGCGCGCGTGCTGTGGCAGCAGGGCAAGACTGAGGACGCGCTGAAGCGTCTCGACGCCAAGGCCGGGACTTTTGCGGCGCTGTACGACGAACTGCGGGGCGACATCAAGCTGGCGCAGGGCGACCGCGCGGCTGCGCGCAGCGCCTATGAAAAGGCTTTGCAGACGCTGGCCGAGGACGACATGGCCAGCCGTGCGACGCTGCAACGCAAGCTCGATGACCTGACCGACGTGGTGCAATCATGATGATGCGTCAGCCTCTGGCGATCGCGCTGCTGGCGACCGTCGCCCTGGCCGCCTGTTCCGGCGACAAGAAGGTACGCGAGCCGGCCGAGCTGAAGGACATCAGCAACTCGTCGCTGCGTCTGGGCAACGCCTGGACCGCATCCGCCGGCAAGGGCAGCGACCAGTATTACGGCAACCTCGATCTGGCGCTGGCCAGCGATGCGCTGTTCGCCGCCGATGTGCGTGGCTCGGTGTTCGCCTTCGATCCGCAGAGCGGCAAGCGCATCTGGCGCAGCGAAACCAAGGCACGGGTCATTGC
>JBEBWZ010000008.1:0-48284 GCA_040391865.1 Solimonas flava | reverse complement strand
AGCCAGGCACTGCGTCAGCCAGTCGTTGACCACCATGCCGCCGTCAACGCGCAGCTCGGTCGGCAGCAGGGCATCCTGTGCCATTGCGGTCAGCAGGTCGCGGGTCTGGAAACACACCGACTCCAGCGCCGCGCGCACGATGTGCGCGATGCCGGAATCACGGGTCAGGCCGAGGATCGCACCGCGCGCTTCCGGGTCCCAGTACGGCGCACCGAGTCCAGTGAAGGCCGGCACCACGTAGACCCCTTGCGTGTCGTCGATCGACTTCGCCAGCTTCTCGGTATCACCCGCCGCGCGGATCAGGTGCACCGCATCGCGCAGCCACTGCACCGCAGCCCCGGCGACGAAGATGCTGCCTTCGAGTGCGTAGGTGACTTCACCGTTCAAACGATAGGCCACGGTCGACAGCAGCCGGTGCTGCGACAGTTTCAGTTCGCTGCCGGTGTTCAGCACCATGAAGCAGCCGGTGCCATACGTGGACTTGATCATGCCCGGCGCAAAACAGGCCTGGCCGATGGTCGCCGCCTGCTGGTCGCCGGCAATGCCGCCGATCGCGATCGCCGCGCCGAACGGGGTGCTGTCGGTGACGCCATAGTCGGCGGCGGAATCGCAGACCTCGGGCAGCAGCGATGCCGGTATGCGGAAGAAGCTCAGCAGTTCCTCATCCCATTGCTGGGTACGGATGTTGAACAACGCCGTACGCGACGCATTGGTGGCATCGGTCGCATGACGCTTGCCGCCGGTGAGCTGCCACAGCAACCAGCTGTCGATGGTGCCGAAGGCCAGTTCGCCGCGTTCGGCGCGCGTGCGTGCGCCGTCGACGTGATCGAGCAGCCACGCGATCTTGGTGGCCGAGAAATACGGGTCCATCAACAGCCCGGTCTTCTGCGACAGCCAGCCGGCGCGATCCTGATGCTGCTGGCAGAACGCGCTGGTGCGACGGTCCTGCCAGACGATCGCCGGATGAATCGGCTGGCCGCTGGCGCGGTCCCAGATCAGCGTGGTCTCGCGCTGATTGGTGATGCCGAGGCTGGCGATGTCGGCCGCAGCCATTCCGGCGGCATTCAAGGCTTCGCGTACACAAGCGATGGTGTCCTGCCAGATCTGCAGCGCATCGTGCTCGACCCAGCCCGGTTGCGGATACGACTGCGCCAGTTCGCGCTGCGCCACTCCCAGCTTTTCGCCGGCGCGATCGAACACGATCGCGCGCGTACTGGTGGTGCCCTGGTCAATGGCCAGCAGAGCGGTCATTGGCGTATCCCCTTGTCTTGTGAAAGCATGGTCGGCGAACGCGAGTGCCCGTCGAGGAACCAGAACTTACACATGCGCACCGACCAATTCCACCATCGCGTCGATGATTCACCTTCGGCGTTCGTGCACTGCTGGATGCCGGATGGTGCGCCGCTGGGTATCGTGCAGATCGTGCACGGGATGGCGGAACACGGCGCGCGCTATCAACGTCTGGCGCAGGCGCTGACCAACGCTGGCTACGGCGTCTACGCGCAGGACCTGCCCGGCCACGGCCGCACCGTGCGCTCGTCCGACGAACTAGGTCATACCCACGACACGCAGGGCTGGGCGCTGAGCCTGATGGCGATCAATCAGGTGCGCAGCTACATCGAGCTGCAGCATCCGGGATTGGCGTACTTCCTGATCGGCCACAGTCGCGGCAGCTTCCTGTTGCAGGATTACCTGATCGAACACGGTCGCGGCGTCTCCGGTGCGGTGTTCTCCGGCGGCAGCGGCGATCTCGGTCCGCTGCGGCTGATCGGCGAGCAGCTGTTGAAGGCCGAGGCCTTGCTCTACGGTCGCCGCCATCGCAGCGCGCTGGCCGATGCGCTGACGTTCAAGGATTTCAATCGCCGCTTCAAGCCGGCGCGTACCAATTTCGACTGGTTGTCGCGCGATCCCGCGGAGGTCGATGCCTACGTCGCCGATCCGCTGTGCGGCTTCCGCTGCTCCTGCGCGGTCTGGCTGGAACTGATGGCGGTGGGTTCGCGGCTGGACAACCCCAAGCGCCTCGCACGCATTCCGAAGCAGCTGCCGGTACTGCTGCTGAACGGCAGCGCCGATCCCGCCTGCCGCGGCGAAGCCGGGGCGCGCGCACTGGAACGGATCTATCGCCAGGCCGGGCTCAGCGATCTCCGTCTCAACCTGTACGCCGATGCGCGCCACGAACTGTTCAACGAAACCTGTCGCGATGAAGTCACGCAGGACCTGATCGCCTGGCTGCGCGCACGCTCGCCGACGCAGGAAACCGCGAGCTGAGTTCGCGCTCCGGTTCACGAGCGATCACGCGCGATCCGGCGGTGCACCCTCCTCGCATTTGCGACAAGGCAGTGTCTGGCCCAGCACCCGCGCACGGCCGGCCGCCGTCACCACCCACGGGCGGTTGATCCAGGGCGGGTTGTGGCGCACATGCTGAACGTGGCCGCAGTCCAGCTGCGCAACCCAGTGCTGCTCGTCGTCCTGATGGAATCCGACAATCGCGCGATCCATGGCGGAATCAGGCTGCCGCGCCCGCACCGTAGTGCAGGATCACGCCACCGGTCTGCAGCGTCCTGGTCTGACGCAGCTGCAGCTTCTGCGCTCCTTGTGGACCATCGAACAGACGTCGGCCGCTGCCCGCCAGCACCGGCGCGACCGCGATGCGGTATTCGTCGAACAGCTCGGCGTCCATCAGCGCGCGCGACAGCAAGGCGCTGCCGAACACGAACAGATGACCGCAGCCGTTGCGCTTCAGTGCCGGAATCACTTGCGCCGGGTCTTCGCGCACCACGCTGCTGTTCTGCCAGGCAGCCGATTTCAGCGTGCGCGAGAACACCAGTTTCGGCAGGCCGTTCATGTAACGCGCGATCTCGTTCTCCGCCGTTCGCCAGTGGGCGGCCATGCCCTCGTAGGTCCTGCGCCCGAAGATCAGCATGTCCGCCGTACGCAGCTGCTCGATCGAAAACCGTTCCAGTTCCTCACCCCAGATCTGTTCGTGCCACGACAGCTCCCAGGGCGCAGTGCCCTCGAAAAATCCGTCGAGCGTCACGATGTTCCACATGACCAGCTGTCTCACCGGCGATCCTCCTCGGCATGGAGGCTGTATCCGGACGCGATTCTCGCGATCCGGCATCGGCCTTACGCCATAACGTCGAATGACCGGTGCCGAAATCGACCGCTGCCCCTCAGCGACGCATCGCGCAGGCCTGGCGGATGCGCTCCGCGGGAATCCGCAGCTGCGTCAGCAGATAGTCCTTGAACGACGGTTGAAACGGCTGCAGCGCGATCGCCCGCTCCATGCACAGCAGCCAGGCATCGCGCTCGGCTTCACCGATCGGATAGGGCTGGTGAAACGCCGGAATGTTGATGCCGCCGAAATGCTGCGGAAACAGCTTGGGGCCGCCGAGCCAGCCACTGAGAAAATAAGTGAGCTTGCGCCGCGACTCGCTCAGGTCCGCGCCATGCATCGCCCTGATCACCTGCGCCTGCGGCAGCGTGTCCATCTGCTCGTAGAACGCGTCGACCAGCCGCGTCAGACCGGCCAGCTCGCCCGCGGCCTTATAGGAGGCGTCGGCCACCCCGTACCCATGTTCGTTACTTTGCATGATGCTGTTGTCGTTTCCTGATCGAATCGCGGCGATATTCACAGTTCCGAACATCGGCCTTCCTCGAATGATACTGCCGTCGTGCGGGCAATGCCCTTCTCGCGCACCCGCGGCCGAGTCAGAGAATGCGAACTCCAAGGGCGACGGAAATCCGCGATCGTTTCAACTTGTCGGCCTCCTGTAAGCACCTTCCCCGGATGATCCTTGAAAAGGAAGCTTTCCCATGCGCCCGGCGCCAACCTCCGTATCTCAGGCTGCGATCCGGATGAGGCGCTCGCGGCGGCCGATATAATGGCAGCCGTTTTTCAGGAAACCATGCCGTGACGTACGCCTCGTTCCCCGCTACCCGCCTGCGCCGCAACCGTCAGGCGCCCTTTGTCCGCGAACTGGTGCGTGAAACGCGCCTGACCGCCGCGCAGCTGATCCAGCCGCTGTTTGTGGCGGAAGGTGAACTGAAAGGGCCGGTGGCTTCGATGCCGGGGATCGTGCGTCTGGATCTGCCGGAGCTGGTGCAGGAATGCCGCGCGCTGGCAGCGGCGGGGATTCGCGCCGTCGCCCTGTTTCCGGTGACACCGGCCGCGCTGAAGTCCCCGAACGGCGACGAAGGCCTGAACCCCAACAATCTGATGTGCCGCGCGGTGAAGGCGGTCAAGCAGGCGCTGCCCGACATGGGCGTGATCGCCGACGTGGCACTGGACCCGTACACCAGCCACGGCCAGGACGGCGTGCTCGACGCGCACGGCGAGGTCGACAACGATGCGACTCTCGAAATCCTGCGCCGTCAGGCGCTGCTGTTCGCGCGCGCCGGGGTCGATGCGGTGGCGCCCTCGGACATGATGGATGGCCGCGTCGGCCAGATCCGCCAGGTGCTGGAGCGCGACAGCTTCCGCAACACGCTGATCATCTCCTACGCCGCGAAGTACGCCTCGTCGTTCTACGGCCCGTTCCGCGACGCCGTGGGCTCCGCCGGCAATCTCGGCAAGGGCGGCAAGCACAGCTATCAGATGGATCCGGCCAACACCGATGAAGCCTTGCGCGAAGTCGAACTGGATCTCGCCGAAGGCGCGGACATCGTGATGGTCAAACCGGGCCTGCCGTATCTCGACATCATCCGCCGCGTGAAGGATCGCTTCCGCGTCCCGGTGGCCGCATACCAGGTCAGTGGCGAGTACGCGATGATGAAAGCGGCCGGTGCCAATGGCTGGATCGACGAGCGCAAGGTGATGATGGAAGCGCTGGTCTGCCTGCACCGCGCCGGTGCCGACATGATCCTGACCTATTACGCCCGGGAAGCCGCGCAGTGGCTGGCCGAGCCGGCCTGACGCGCATCACCTCAATCCCCGCGGCGTTCGCCGCCTTTAGCCAGACCTTTCCGAGTCAAGCCGCGCATGGATCGTTACGCCGTCATCGGGCACCCGATTGCCCATAGTCAGTCGCCGCGCATTCATGCGCGCTTCGCCGCGGACAATGCGCAGACCCTGCGCTACGAGGCGATCGAGGTCGCCAGCGATGCCCTGGCCGCCACGCTGCAGACCCTGCACGCCGAGGGCCTGCGCGGTCTCAACGTGACCCTGCCGCACAAGCTGGCGGTTGCAGCGCTGTGCGAAACCGTCAGCGAACGCGCACAGCTCGCCGGCGCCGTGAACACCCTGCTGCGCACCGATACCGGCTGGCAGGGCGACAACACCGACGGCGAGGGCCTGCTGCAGGATCTGCGCCGCCTCGGATTCGTGGTGCGCGCGCAGCGCGTGCTGGTGCTCGGCGCCGGTGGCGCGGTGCGCGGCATTCTCGCGCCACTGCTGGCGGAGCAGCCGGCGCAGCTGGTGGTCTCCAGCCGCAGCCCGTGGAAGCCGGAAGCGCTGGCCGAGCAGTTCAAGCCACTGGGTGTCGTGCTGCCACGCACGCATATTTCATTGAAGGGCGATCAGTACGATCTGATCATTCACGCCACCTCGGCCGGGCACGACGGCAAGCTGCCGGCGCTGCCGGGTCAATTGCTGGCACCGGGCGGCGCCTGCTACGACCTGTCGTACGGCAAGGCGTTTGTGCCGTTCCAGGCCTGGGCGCAATCGCAGCATGCCGGCGCACGCATCGCCGATGGGCTGGGCATGCTGGTGGAACAGGCGGCCAGCGCCTTTGCGCTGTGGCGCGGCATCCGTCCGCAGACGGCCGCGGTGATTACGGAGTTGCGGGGCCAGTAGTGACACCGCCGTGGCAGCCTCGCGCTGCTACGGCGCGCCCTCAGGATTCGCCGCGCTGCTGCTCCACTTCGCGGCTGCCGGGTACCAGCACCCGCGACGCGATGATCCCGATTTCGTACAGCAGATAGACCGGCACCGCGAGCATGATCTGCGACACGATGTCCGGTGGGGTAAAGATCGCACCGACCACGAACGCGCCGACGAACACGTACTCGCGCACGCTGGCGAGCTTGGCCGGCGTGACGAAGCCGGTCATCACCATCAGCACCAGCGCCACCGGCGTTTCGAACGCAATGCCGAACGCCAGGAACAGCGTCAGCACGAAATCGAGGTACTTGCTGATATCGGTCATCACCGCCACACCTTCCGGTGCCACGCCGACCAGGAACTTGAACACCGTGGGCAACACCAGGAAGTAGGCGAACGCGATGCCGGCGTAGAACAGCAGCGTGCTCGATGCCAGCAATGGCACCGCGAGACGTTTTTCGCTCTTGTACAGGCCGGGCGCGACAAAGCCCCAGATCTGCCAGAACACCCACGGCACCGCCAGCGCGAACGACACCATGCCCGCGAGCTTGATCGGCACGAAGAACGGCGATGCCACTTCGGTGGCGATCATCGAAGTACCGGCCGGCATCAGCCGCAGCAGCGGTTCGGCCAGCCAGGCGTAAAGCTCCTTGGCGAAATAGGCCAGCGGCAGGAAAACCAGCAGCACGCCCCAGATGATGCGCAGCAGCCGGTCGCGCAGCTCCAGCAGATGCGCCATCAACGGCTGTTCCTTGGACGTGGTTTCTTCTTCGCTCACGGCTTGGTCGTGTCGTCGTGGCTGATCGCGTCGGGTTTCACTTCGCTCACCGCCGGTGGGGTCTCGCTGAAGTCCTTGCCGACGTCATCGAGCATGGAGCGCACGGCTTTCTGCTGGTCGGACACCAGTCGCTGCGCGTCTTCGAGCTGTTTTTTCAGCTCCGACAGCTGCGATTCGCGATCCAGCTCCGCGGACAGGTTGCGCATGTAGCCGCGCGCCTGGCCGGCCCAGCGGCCGACGGTACGCGCGACTTTCGGCAGGCGCTCGGGGCCGAGCACCACCAGCGCCACGATGAAGCACAGCAGCAGTTCAGAAAACCCGATATCAAACATGAGGGAAGCGCGTCGCGCGGTCCTCAGACCTTGGTGTTCTGGTTCTGCTGGGTGCTTTCAGCCTTCTTCTCGTCGCCGTTGGCCAGCTGGTCGACCTGCTTGGCCGCGTCGGCTTCGCCTTCCTTCATCGAATGCTTGAAGTTCTTGATCGCGCCACCGAGATCGCCGCCGAGATTGCGCAGCTTCTTGGTGCCGAAGATCAGCAGCACGATGACCAGAACGATCAGCCAGTGACCAATGCTCAGACTGCCCATGTTGTTCTCCTCACTACTTGTGGGTGCGGGACGCCTTTTCGGCGTGGCCCGAAGTGCCGAAGCGGCGTGCCAGCTCGTCGGTGAGCCGCTGCAGCGGAAGATCGCGGTGCGCCATCAGCACCAGGGTATGAAACCACAGATCCGCCAGTTCATAGACCAGCGCCTGCGGGTCTTCGTTCTTGGCGGCGATCACGGTCTCGGTGGCTTCTTCGCCCACCTTCTTGAGAATACCGTCGAGGCCCTTGGCATAGAGGCTCGCCACGTACGAGGACGCCGGGTCCGCCGTCTTGCGGGCCTGGAGCATTTCGCAGAGTTCGCGCAGCACATCACCGGGAGCGTTCAAGGGACTATCCGTCATCGCTAAGCTGCCACAGTTTACGCGTGTGGCCGCGTTCAGGTGCGAACGCGCACGCCCTTGCCGGCCAGATATTCCTTGGCCTGTCCCACGGTGTAGGTGCCGTGGTGGAAAATGCTCGCGGCGAGCACCGCATCGGCATGGCCGACGGTGAGGCCGTCATACAGATGTTCGAGATTACCGACGCCGCCGGAGGCAATGATCGGGACCGGAACGGCAGCGGCAATCGCCGCCAGCAGCTCGTTGTCGTAACCGCCCTTGGTGCCGTCGCGGTCGATGCTGGTCACCAGCAGTTCGCCGGCGCCCTTGGCGACGATGGTGCTGGCCCATTCGATGGCATCGAGGCCCGTGGTCTTGCGCCCGCCGTGAGTGAACACTTCCCAGCGCAGCGGCTGGTTCTTTTTGTTGACGCGCTTGGCGTCGATCGCGACCACGATGCACTGCACGCCGTAACGGCTGCTGGCCTCGCTGACGAAATCCGGGTTGTCGACCGCCGCGGTGTTGATGCTGACCTTGTCGGCGCCCGCCGACAGCAGCGCACGCACGTCGGCGCAGTTGCGCACCCCGCCACCGACGGTCAGCGGGATGTAGATCTCCCGCGCAACCGCTTCCACGGTCTGGAACAGCGTCGGGCGATCGTCGACGCTGGCGGTGATGTCGAGAAACACCAGTTCGTCGGCGCCCTGATAGTCGTACTTGCGTGCGACCTCGACCGGATCGCCGGCGTCCTGCACGTCTTCGAACTTGATGCCTTTGACGACGCGGCCGCGATCGATGTCGAGGCAGGGGATGATGCGTTTGGCTAGCACAGCTCTACCGACCTCACGATTGCGCCAGCTTGACCGCTTCCCTGAAGTCGAGCCCGCCTTCATACAGCGCGCGGCCGATGATGGCACCGCCGACGCCGTCGCTTTCGATGTCCTTCAGCCGACGGATGTCGTCGAGGCTGCTGACGCCACCGGAGGCAATCACCTGGGTCTTGACCGCGCGCGCAAGATTGCGCGTGGCTTCGACGTTGAAGCCCTGCATCATGCCGTCGCGGGCGATGTCGGTGTAGATGATCGCTTCGACGCCGTCGCGTTCGCAGTGGATCGCGGTTTCGATTACGTCATGCGACGTGACCTTGGCCCAGCCGTCTAGCGCCACCCGACCATCCTTGGCGTCGAGGCCAACGATGATGTGGCGCGGGAATTCGAGGCAGAGATCGTGCAGGAAGTGCGGTGCGTTCACGGCCTTGGTGCCGATGATCACGTACTGCACGCCGGCGTTGAGATACAGCTGCACCGTATCTTCGTCGCGGATGCCGCCACCGATCTGCACCGGGATGTTCACCGCCCGGGTGATCTCCTCGACCACCTTGAGGTTCACCGGCGCGCCCTTGAACGCGCCGTCGAGATCGACGACGTGCAGGCGCTCGGCCCCCTCGTCGGCCCAACGACGGGCGACATCGGCTGGCGTATCGGAGAAGACGGTGACGTCGTCCATTCGGCCTTGGCGCAAACGCACGCACTGGCCGCCCTTCAGGTCAATCGCGGGGATCAACAGCATGAGCTGCGAATAGCTTTAGGTGGAGGTCAGGTTAGGACCGAAAAGTGGGGGAGTACGGAACACGACCATGAGGTGGCAGACCGAACGCGTAAAGTTTTTGCTAAGTCAAATCCTGACGTTGCGGACACTCTGCCCAACTCCCGTGACGATGGCAAGCCACGGACGATCAGGGTTCCCAGTGCGTGAAATTGGCCAGCAAGGCCATGCCCACGCCCTGAGACTTTTCAGGGTGAAACTGGAACGCCGCGATGTTGTCGCGCGCGATCGCCGCGGTGAATGCGTCGGGATAGTCGGCGGTGCCCAGCGTGTGCGCCGGATCGGCCGGGCGCGCGTAGTAGCTGTGCACGAAATAGAACCAGGCGTTGTCGGGAACGCCGGCCCACAGCGCATGACTGCGCGTCTGCCGCACCTGGTTCCAGCCCATGTGCGGCACTTTCAGTCGTTCCGCGCCGGATGAAGTGTCGGCCGGCGGATCAGGAAAGCGCATGACCTTGCCGGGGAACAGTCCCAGGGCCGGGACGCCGTCGTTCTCGTCGCTCCACTCCAGCATCACCTGCATGCCCAGACAGATGCCGAGCATCGGCTTGCTGCGCGCGGCTTCGAGCACCAGTTCGTTCAGCTCCAGGCGATGCAGTTCCTTCATGCATTCGCGCACGCCGCCGACACCGGGTAGCACCAGGCGATCGCACTTGAGCAGGATCTCCGGATCGTAGCTGATGACCACACGCTGATTACCCGACACCCGCTCCAATGCTTTGCCGAGCGAGTGCAGATTACCCATGCCGTAGTCGATGACGCCGATGGCTGCCATGTCTGAGGAGCTGGAACGGAAGGTGTCGTTGCGGATCGAGGGCGCCGTTGCCGGCGCCACGGGAAAATCCTTAGAGCGTGCCCTTGGTCGACGGCATGACGCCGCCCATGCGCGGGTCTGCGGCCACCGCCATGCGCAGCGCACGACCGAACGCCTTGAACACGGTCTCGATGATGTGGTGCGCATTGCGGCCGCGCAGGCAATCGATGTGCAGCGTGACCTTCGCGTGGTTCACGAACCCCTGGAAGAACTCGCGGAACAGATCGACATCGAAATCGCCGATGCGCGCACGCGGGAATTCAACACTGTATTCCAGCCCCGGCCGGCCCGACAGGTCGAGCACGATCCGCGACAGCGCTTCGTCGAGCGGCACATAGGCATGGCCGTAGCGCACCAGACCACGCTTGTCGCCAACCGCCTTGTCGAAGGCCTGGCCCAGCGTGATGCCGATGTCTTCCACCGTGTGGTGGTCGTCGATGTGGCGGTCGCCCTTGGCGATCACGGTCAGATCCACCAGGCCGTGGCGGGCCACCTGGTCGAGCATGTGATCGAGGAACGGAATCCCGGTATCGAAATGCGCGGTGCCGGAACCATCGAGGTTCAGCTCCACGCGAATCTGGGTCTCGCCGGTGATGCGTTCGATGCTGGCTGTACGTGCTTGCATGCCCGAGGGGCGCTTATAGGGGGCAGTTAGGGGCGCAAAGGATACTCTGGACACCCGCAAATTTGAACCTCGGCCCTTTTCCAGCAGCGGTTTACGCCGGAAATGAGGGGCGCGTTCAACGGGTTTTCAGCCAGAAGGTCACCGGTCCGTCATTGACGAGCGCGACCTGCATGTCGGCACCGAAGCGGCCGCCGGCCACCTGCGGATGGGCCGCACAGGCTTGTGCCAGCAGCGTTTCGAACAATTCCCGCGCCTGCTCCGGGGGCGCGGCGGTGGAGAATCCGGGGCGATTGCCACTGCGCGTATCGGCCGCCAGCGTGAACTGCGGCACCAGCAGCAGGCCACCGCCGGTGTCACGCAGCGCGCGGTTCATCCGCCCCTGTTCGTCCGCAAAAACGCGGTAATTCAGCAGGCGCTCGAGCAGGCGCTGTGCCTGGGCCGCGTCGTCTGCGGGCTGCACGCCGACCAGCACCAGCAATCCCGGGCCGATTTCACCGACGGTGACGCCGCCGATGCTGACCGAAGCCCGCGTCACCCTTTGCAATAGTCCGATCATCTGTCCGTCGCCATTTTCCTACGGTCGCGCCGCTGTCCCCCGACATTCGCCATCCGCCAGCCACCGCACACTGGCCGGGTCCTCGCGTGCCGCAAATGCGGTACGCGATGGCACCTGGTTTTTCCTCCCCTTGAGCCCGGTCTGTCGCCGGGCTTTCTTTTTATGCCGCCAATTGCGCACAATCCGGCGCCATGCGCCTATTGTTCCATGTTCTTTCGTGGTTTCCGCTCGTCGTCCTGCAAGGTCTGGGCAACGTTCTGGGTTGGCTGTTGTGGCTGATCCCCAATGGCCGTCGCAACACCGCGCGCCGCAATCTCGAGGCTTGCCTGCCGGCACTCAGCGCCGCTGAACGTTCGCGGATCGTGCGCCGCTCGCTGTGCCACGAGATGAAGACGGTGATGGAAATGCCGCTGATCTGGCTGGGCAGCAAACGTCGTGCACTGCGGCTGGTACGCGAATGGAAAGACACCGAGGTGATCGACGAGGCACTGGCGCACGGCAAGGGCATGATCCTGCTGACGCTGCACCACGGCAACTGGGAAGCACCCGCGATTCCGTTCTCGCGCAAGTATCTGGCCACCGGCCTGTACAAACCGCAGAAAGGGGCGATCGACGCGCTGTCGCTGCAGGGCCGCACCCGTTTCGGCGGCAAGATGGTGGCGGCCGAAGGCGGCGTCGGCCGCAAGCTGGTCGAGATCCTGGCGCGCAACGAAACGGTCTACTTCATGCCCGATCAGGACCCGCCGGAAGGTCGTGGCGTATTCGCACCGTTCTTCGGCGTCGAGGCGCATACGCCGACGCTGGTGGCGAAGCTGGTGAAAAATTCCGGCGCACGTGTGGTGTTCTTCTACGGTGAGCGACTCTCCTGGGGCCGCGGTTTCATCGCGCACTGGTTTGCTGCGCCCGAGGATATCTACAGCACCGACCTCCAGACGTCCGTGGCCGCGATGAACGCCGGCCTCGAGCGCTGCGCGCGCGATCGCGTCGAGCAGTACTGGTGGGGCTACAAGCGCTTCCGGCGCCGCCCGCCCGGCGCTCAGCGTCTGTATCGATAGATCTGTATAAGTAGCTCCCTCGCAGCTTGAAGACGGGAGATCGCGCCGTAGAATCCGGATGCGATCGGAACTTGCGTCGGCCAGGGTCTGTCACAGACCGCGGGTTCCCGATGTTTTGCTGCACAGCCCAAATCATCTAAAACGAGGCGACATGGATAACGAAATCCTGATCGAGGCGCGTGGTCTCACGCGCCGCTACGGCCATACCGTAGCGATCGAGAATCTCGATCTGACATTGCGTAAAGGGGAAGTTCTTGGCTTGCTCGGCCCCAACGGCGCCGGCAAATCCACGACGATGAAGATTCTGACCGGCAATCTCGCGCCGACCTCGGGCGAAGTCCGCGTCAACGGCATTTCGCTCAGCGAGCACCCGAAAGCGGCCAAGCAGCATCTCGGCTATCTGCCGGAACAACCGCCGGTGTATCCCGAGCTGACGGTCGATGAATATCTGCTCTATTGCGCCGGGCTGCACGGCATCGCCGGAAAGGCGCGCGCCGAGGCGGTCAGTTCCGCGAAGCGCGATTGCGGACTCGGCGATGTCGGCCACCGCCTGGTCGGCAATCTGTCCAAGGGTTATCAGCAGCGCGTCGGCATCGCGCAGGCGATCATCCATCGGCCGCCGGTGGTGATCCTCGATGAACCGACGGTCGGTCTCGACCCGATCCAGATCCGCGAGATCCGCAGCCTGATCGCCGAACTGGGCCGCAATCATTCGGTGATCCTGTCCAGCCACATCCTCCCCGAGATTCAGGCGGTGTGTTCGCGGGTGATGATCGTCGCGCGCGGCCAGCTGGTCTACAACGAAGCCCTGGACGCACAGCAGGATCAGGCGTTCTCCCGCGTCACCGCCGCGTTCCGGCGGCCATCGGTCGATCTCAATGCGCTGCGCCTGATCGACGGCGTCACCGAGGTCAGCGCGCTCGGCGAGGGCCGTTTCCGTTTCCAGTGCGCCAGCGGCGCCGACCCGCGCGAAGCGATCGCCAGCGCCGCCGCGGATCGCGGCTGGGGGCTGTACGAGCTGTATGCGCAGACGCGCACTTTGGAAGAGGTGTTCGTCGAACTGACGTCCCGCGACGATGCGAGGGCGGTGGCATGAACGCACTTCCACGCGTTTCGCCGATCACTGAAAGTGCAGGGCCGTCGGTGCCAGCCGGTCATTCCCGCACCCGCCTTCGCCACGCCCAGGACCCCGTGTCATGACCGCCATTCTGAATATCGCGCGCTGCGAACTGCGGCGCATCTTCCTGTCACCGCTGGCCTGGGCCGTGCTCGCGGTGCTGCAGCTGATCCTGGGTTTCGTGTTCATCAACCTGCTGGTGGAATACGCCAACAACGCCGGCATGGGCGGCAACGAACAGTTCGGCGTTTCCGACTACATCGGCGGTTCGCTGTATGGCTTCGCGACCATCCTGCTGCTGCTGATCATGCCGCTGATGACCATGCGGCTGTTCTCGGAAGAGCGGAAGTCCGGCAGCATCACCCTGCTGTTCTCGGCCCCGGTATCGCTGACCGAGATCGTGCTCGGCAAGTTCGTCGGCCTGCTCGGCTTCATCGCCGCGATCCTGATGCTGATGGCCGCGATGCCGCTGGCGCTGTCGTGGTCCACCGATCTCGACTGGGGTCGCATCGCCGCCGGTCTGCTCGGCCTGTTCCTGATGATGGCGGCGTTCGGTGCGGCCGGACTGTTCGTCTCGTCGCTGACGCGCGAGCCGACCATTGCCGCGGTCGGCAGCTTCGGCCTGCTGCTGCTGGTGTGGCTGATCAATATCCTGGCCTACAACGACAGCGTGCCGTTCAAGGAGCTGTTTGCGTATCTGTCGCTGATCGACCATTACGATAGTCTGCGCCGTGGCGTGTTCGACACCGCCGATGCGATCTATTACCTGCTGTTCTCCGGGCTGTTCCTGTGGCTCACCGTGCTACGCCTCGATGTGGAACGGAACTGAGATAAGGACCCTGCCATGAAACAGAAGAACAAGACCCTGCTGCAACAGCTGTTCAACGGCGTGCTGATCGTCGCCGTGATTGTCCTGCTCGGCTTCCTGTCGGTCCGCTTCAAGACCGAGATCGACTGGACCGCGAACCAGCGCAATACGCTGACCGCGGCAAGCATCAAGCAGCTGGCAGCGATGCCAGACCCGGTGACCTTCCATGTATTCGCGCCCTCGGGCGCCGAAGCGCGGCGCGCGGTGGAAAACGATCTGCAGAAGTACCGCCGCGTGAAGCCGGACATTGCGATCGAGTTCATCGATCCCAGCGCTTCGCCGCAGAAGGTGCGCGAGTACAACATCGCTTACGTCGGGCAGGTGGTGATCGAGTATCAGGGTCGCCGCGAACTGCTGAATGCGACCACCGAACCGGCGATCACCACCGCATTGCAGCGGCTGTCGGTCGCCGGCGAGCAATGGGTGGTGTTTCTCGAAGGTCACGGCGAGCGCTCGACGCTCGAAGGCACGCCCGCCTCGTTCAGCCGCTTTGCCACGGCACTGCGCGAGAAGGGCCTGAAGGTGCAGCCGCTGAGCCTGATCAAGGAGCCGCGCATCCCTGACAACACCAGCGTGCTGGTGATTGCCTCGCCCAGTTCCTCGCTGCTGGCCGGCGAGATCGAACTGATCCGCGCCTACGTGGAAAAGGGCGGCAACCTGCTGTGGCTTGCCGATCCGGATTATCCGGCGGGCCTGGAACCGCTGGCGCAGTCGCTGGGAATACAGTGGCAGAACGGTTACGCGATCCTGCCGGAGTACCAGGTTCTCGGAACTGGGCATCCGGGCTTCTTCGTCGCGGTCGGCTATCCGCCGAATCCGGTGACGCAGGGCATGGACATGGTCACGCTGTTCCCGCTGGCGCGCTCGCTGTCGTTCGAGAAGACCGGCGGCTGGAATCAGCAACCGCTGCTGCAGACCTCCGAAGCGGCGTGGCTGGAAACCGGCAACATCGAATCGGGCACGGTCGCGCTCGATGATCAGGATATTCCCGGTCCGCTGACCATCGGCCTGACGCTGACGCGCACGCTCAAGGGCGAAGCGGCAGCCGGCGAGGGTGAGACGGCGCCGCCAGCGACGCAGCGCGTGGCGCTGATCGGCGATGCCGACTTCCTGTCCGACGCTTATCTGGGCGAGCTGGGCAACCAGCAGCTGGGCCTGAACCTGGTGCAGTGGCTGGCCAGCCGCGACGCGCAGCTGAACGTCGATGTGCCGAAAGCACCGGATACCGCGCTGTATCTGCCGGGCTGGGCGACGATGCTGATCGCGATCGGCTTCGTGCTGGTGCTGCCGCTGCTGTTGCTGGGCATCGGCGTCACCCGCTGGCTCGTGCGGCGGCGCAAGTGAGGCGCTGCGCATGAATCGCCTGCAACTGAATCTGCTGCTGCTGGTCGTGGTCGCCGCCTTGGCGACCACGATCTACTTCACGCAGAAGAAGGAAGAGAAAGGCCCGGCCCTGACCGCGTTGAATGACGGCAATCTGAGCCGTATCCGCATCGAGCATCCCGACGCTGCGGCCATCGAGCTGCAGAAGCAGCCGGACGGCCAATGGCGCCTGACCGAGCCGGTGGCCGCCGCCACCGATCGTTTCGAGGTGGCCTCGCTGCTGGCGCTGACCTCGTTCGAGCGCAAGTATGAGTTGGCGGTCGCCGATGTCGATCTCAAGGAGCTGGGTCTGGCGCCACCGCTGTACCGCATCCAGCTCGATGACCAGACCCTGGAGATCGGCGCGCAGGAACCGATCAGCTTCCGGCGCTATATCCGCGTCGGCGATCAAATTGCGCTGATCGAGGATCCGCCTTCTGCACCGCTGGATGCCGATTATTCGGAGCTGATCGCCAAGGAGCTGCTGCCCAGCGGCGCGAAGATCGCGAAGATCGTGTTGCCCGGTCTGACGCTGGCACGCAGCAGCGACGCCGAGCCCTGGGCGCTGACGCCGGAGCAGGCGGACGCCACGGCGGCGCAGAAACAGCAGCTGGCCGATGCCTGGCTCGCGGCACGCTCGATGTGGAACGGCAAGATGCCGAGCGACGCCAGTGGCGAACCGCTGACGATCACGCTGCAGGACGGCAGTGAGGTCCACCTGCAGATCGCGGCGCGCGAGCCGCAGCTGCTGATCGACAATCCGGCGCTGCAACTGCGCTACACCTTGTCGCGCGCGCTGGAGGATTCCTTGCTGAAGCTGCCGCAGCCGACAACGGCCGCGCCGCCCGGCGCGGAGCCGGCACCGCTTTGAAGCTTCCGCCTTGCGATCTTCACAGCCCGCCCCGTGCGGGCTGTTTCGTTTTGCATGTGCATGCCGGTCCGCCGTTTTTCGCGATGCTTTCGGTAAGCTGCGGACTCTCCCCATGACCGTCACCGTGAGCTGCCTTGCCCGAGCTTCCTGAAGTCGAAACCGTACGCCGCGGCCTGGACCCGCACTGGCGCGGTCGTCGCATCGAACGCCTGATCGTGCGTGAAACACGCCTGCGTTGGCCGGTGCCGGCCGACCTGGCCCGCCATGTCGATCGCCGCCGGGTCGAGGCCATCGATCGCCGCGGCAAGTACCTGATCATCACCCTGGACTCCGGCGATCGCCTGATCCTGCATCTGGGCATGTCCGGACGGGTGTTCGTGCTCGATGCGAAACAGCCGCTGGTGAAGCACGACCATGTCGACTTCGTGCTCGAAACCGGCAGCGTGGTGCGCTTTCACGATCCGCGCCGCTTCGGCGCGCTACTGCTGTGGCCAGCGAGTGAACCGGAGCATCCGCTGCTGTCCAACATGGGACCGGAACCGTTCACGCCCGAGTTCGACGGCGAGTATCTGTACCGCCGCTCGCGCGGCCGCAGTGCCGCGGTCAAAACCTTCGTCATGGACGGCCGCATCGTGGTCGGGGCCGGCAACATCTATGCGGCGGAATCACTGTTCCGTGCGGGCATCCGCCCGACCCGCGCCGCCGGCAAGCTGACGCGTGCGGACTGCCTGCGTCTGGTCGAGACCATCCGCACGGTGCTCGCCGAAGCGATCGAGGTCGGCGGCACCACGCTGCGCGATTTCGCCGGCACCGATGGCGGCTCCGGCTATTTCCAGCAATCGCTGTTCGTCTACGGCCGCGAGGGTGAACCCTGCCTGCGCTGCGGCACGCCGATCAAATGCCTGGTGATCGGCACCCGCCAGTCCTGCTACTGCCCGCGCTGCCAGAAGTAGCCGGCAGCGGCGCGCAGGAAGCTCACGAGACGTCGTTTCAGCCATTGCACCCCTGCACAGCGCGCCACATACTGGCCGGTATGTATCCTGGAGCTAGACCATGACGGACCTGCTGGCGCAACCCCTACACCTGCCGTGTGGCGCGACCCTGCCGAACCGCCTGTGCAAGGCGGCGATGACGGAAGCGGTCGGCGACCCCTGGCTGCGCGCGACACCGCGGCACGCGACGCTGTACCGCCGCTGGAGCGAGGGCGGCGCCGGGCTGCTGCTCACCGGCAACGTGATGATCGATCGCCGCGTGCTCGAACGCCCCGGCAACGTCTCGCTGGACGGCAACGGCGGCCTCGAGCGCCTGCGGGCCTGGGCGCGGGCCGGCACCAGCGCCGGCAATCATCTGTGGATGCAGATCTCGCATGCCGGACGGCAATCGCCGCGCTACGTCACCGGCGAACCGATGGGGCCGTCGGCCGTGCCGCTGGACATGCTCGGCAACTACGCGATGCCGCGCGCACTGACCGAGACCGAGATCCTCGATTTCATCCAGCGCTTCGCCCGCGCCGGCGTCACCGCACGCGAAACCGGATTCACCGGCATCCAGATCCACGCCGCGCATGGCTATCTGCTCAGCGCGTTCCTGTCGCCGGTGACCAACCGCCGCACCGATGCCTGGGGCGGCAGCATCGAGAATCGCGCGCGCTTCCTGATCGAAAGCGTGCGTGCGGCTCGTGCCGCCGTCGGTGCGGATTTTCCGATCAGCGTGAAGCTGAACTCCGACGACTTCCGCAAGGGCGGGTTCTCCAATGCCGATTGCCTGCGCGTAGTCGAGATGCTCAACCACGAGCGTCTGGATCTGCTGGAAATTTCTGGTGGTACCTACGAGCAGCCCAAGCTGCTGGGCTTCGAAGGCCGTGCCGAATCGGCGGAGCCGCAGCGCGCCAGCACCGTGCAGCGCGAAGCCTATTTTCTGGACTACGCCACCCAGATCCGCGCGGTGGCCAAGATGCCGCTGATGGTCACCGGCGGCTTCCGCACCCGCGCCGGCATGGAACAGCCGCTGGCCGACGGCCAGTGCGATGTCATCGGTCTGGGTCGCCCGCTATGCACCGATCCCGATTTCCCGAAGCGCCTGCTGGCCAAGGAAACCTCGGAAGCACCACGCTTCGAAAAGACCCTGAAACTGGGGGAGGCGCGCTGGCTGTCAGGCGCCAGTCCGTTCTTTCCGATCAAGATTCTGAACGTGCTGGGGCAGCAGGGCTGGTACTACCTGCAAATTTTCCGGCTGGCCGATGGGCTGGCGCCGAAGCGCGATCTCGGCATGCTGCGCGCGTTCTTCGGCTATTTCGCCGATGAGCTGAAGACCGCATGGAAAATGCGCCGCGCGCGGCGTCAGCTCGATGCCGGAATCGCGCCACCGCCCTGAAACCGCTTCAGTTGAGGACGCTGGGAACGGCGAGCCGGAACGGATCGATACGCGCGTCGAAACTGGCCCCACTGTCCGGGCAGCTCATGGTGAATTCCCCATGCATGGTGCCGACCGGCGTGCTCAGCGGACAACCGCTGGTGTACTGGAATTCTTCGCCCGGATTCAGCACCGGCTGGTAGCCGACCACACCGGGGCCGCGCACCTCGTCGACCTTGCCTTCACCGTCGGTGATGATCCAGTGCCGCGACTGCAGTTGCACCCGCTCGCCGCCTTCGTTGCGGATGGTGATGTGATACGCGAACAGGTACTGCGAAGTCTCGGGACTCGACTGCTCCGGCACATAGCGCGGCCGGACGATGATGCGGATGCCGCGGGTGACGGTGTCGGACATGGTGCCTCGATCAGAACATGCCGGTCGCAAGACGCGCGGCTTCGGACATCATCGACTGATTCCACGGCGGGTCAAACACCAGCTCGACATCGGTTTCGCTGATCGCCGGCATCGCACTCACCTTGCTCTTGATGTCGCCGACCAGGATGTCGCCCATGCCACAGCCGGGTGCGGTCAACGTCATGCGGATGCGCGCACGGCGGCCGCCGGCGTCGGTGGGCTCGATCGCGCATTCGTAGATCAGACCCAGCTCCACGATATCGACCGGGATTTCCGGGTCGTAGCAGGTGCGCAGCTGATCCCAGATCGCCTTTTCGAGTTCCTCGTCGCTGGCATCCGGCGCGATATCGACGGCTTTCGCCACTTCCTTGCCGAGGGCATCGGCATCCTTGCCGTCGATGCGGAACAGATGGCCCTGCACGTGGATGGTGAAGCTACCGCCGAGCGCCTGGGTGATCTCGCCGTGCGCACCTTCCGGCAATTCGACCTTGGTGCCTTGCGGGATCAGGATGCCGATGACATCGCGGCTCAAGGTGACGGGTTCTGGTGACGCGCTCATAGGACGGTGCGGTGCCGCTCGCGATAGCCGACGGCTGCAGAATGTGACGAGGGAACGCAAGTTTACTGCATTTCCCCGGGAGGTCCGGTCACTGGGAATGGCAACGGATCGCGGTACAGTGGTCGCGGTCTTTCCCTCCTGCCGTCGCCCGCCGGGGAACATCGGCTGCCGCGCGTGGTCGTCAGCGGGTATGGTCGAATGGCCGCAGGCCATCGTGCTGCACCGCCCCCTCCACTCATCGGATTTCTTCATGAAAAATTACAGACTGCTGTTGCTCCCCGCCGCGCTGCTGATGATGGCCGCGCAGACCACCGCGCTCGCTGCCGAGGAACCCGCTCCGCGGATCGTGGCCGTCACCGGACAGGGTGAGGTCAGCGTGCGTCCCGATCGCGCACGGCTCAACCTCGCCGCCGATGCACTGAACATGGACCTGAAGATCGCTGAGGCCGAGGTCAACAAGGTGGTGCGCAATTTCCTGCTCGAAGCCAGGCAGCTCGGTGCCAAGGACAGCCAGCTGTCGACCGCCGGCATCAGCATCAACCCCGAGTATCTGTGGGATGAGAAAGCCCGGCAGCAGAAGCTGATCGGTTATCGCGCGCGCCGCGAGATCACTGTCGCGGTCGACGATCTCGACAAGGTCGGCGATTACCTCCTGCGCGCGACCAAGGCGGGCATCAACCATGTCTCGCCGCCGCAGCTGGAATCCAGCCAGGCCGATGCATTGACGCGACAGGCGCTGGTAAAGGCCGCCAACGATGCCCGTGACAAGGCCAGGCTACTCGCGGAAACGCTGGGCATGAAGCTGGGCGCGGTGCGCAATCTGCGCGTCAACGATTTCACGCCAGCGCCGATGATGATGAAAGGCATGGCGGTGCGCGCTGAAGCCGCGGCGTTCGACAGCGGCAACCAGGAAATGGGCCTGTCGGTCGGCGAGATCAAGTACAACGCGAATGCCAGCGTCGAATTCGATCTGCTGAAACCCTGATCTGTTTTAATTGATCGACTTTATAATTAAAGTTTATAGATCATCACACCCGGTGGCACTGCCGCCGGGTGTTTTTGCTTTCGATCACCGCGGTTCGTGCGCGCGTCACGACACGATGCGATAATTCCGCACTTTCCCCCCGCGTTACCCCTTCCGTCATCTGGGGCTGTGAAAGTGGCCAAAAAGCCGGGCAGTACCAAAGCCGTTGTCGGCGTCATCATGGGTTCCCGTTCCGACTGGGAAACCATGGCGCACGCGGTGCAGATTCTCGAAGACTTGGGCGTGCCCTATGAGGCGCGCGTCGTCTCTGCGCATCGCACGCCGGATCTCCTGTTCGAATACGCCGAGACTGCGCGTGCGCGCGGCCTGCAGGTGATCATCGCCGGCGCCGGCGGTGCCGCGCATCTGCCGGGCATGTGTGCGGCGAAGACGCCGGTGCCCGTGCTCGGCGTGCCGGTGCAATCAAAAGCGCTGAGCGGCCAGGATTCGCTGTTATCGATCGTGCAGATGCCCGCCGGCATTCCGGTCGGCACCATGGCCATCGGCAAGGCCGGCGCCACCAATGCGGCACTGCTGGCGGCGGCGATTCTGGCCAACCACGATCCGCAGCTGGCGGCGCGCCTGGACAAGTTCCGTAGCGACCAGACGGCAAAAGTACTGAACGACGAGCCGCTGACGTTGCCATGAAAATCGGGATTCTGGGTGCAGGCCAGCTTGGACGCATGCTGGCCCTGGCGGGCTTTCCGCTCGATTTCGATTTCGTGTTTCTCGATCCGACGACCGAGGCCTGCGCCGCGCCGCTGGGCGAGCACATCCATGCGGAGTACGACGACGAGCATGCGCTGGCCGAGTTCTGCGTCAGCGTCGATATCGCAACCTACGAGTTCGAGAACGTCCCGGCGAAGACCGCCGAGTTCGTCGGCAGCCGCATCCCCTTGCTGCCGGCGCCGATGGCGCTGACGGTCGCCCAGGACCGGCTTTCGGAGAAAACCCTGTTCGACAAGCTCGGCATTCCGGTGCCGCGCTACATGCCGGTCGCAACGCGTGAAGCGCTGGACATGGCGGTGCGCAACATCGGCCTGCCGGCGGTGCTGAAGACGCGGCGTCTCGGCTACGACGGCAAGGGGCAGGCGGTGCTGCGCACACCCGCGGATCTCGATGCGGCGTGGGCGAAGATCGGCGGGCAGCCGCTGATCCTCGAAGCCTTCGTGCCGTTCGAGCGCGAGCTGTCCTGTCTTGCCGTGCGCGGCAAGGACGGCACCATGGCGTTCTACCCGGTGGTCGCCAACGTGCACCGCGACGGCATCCTGCGCACGGCCACGCCACAACGCGATGACCCGCTGCAGCAGGAGGCCGAAACCTACGCACGGCGCATGGCCGAGCATCTGGGCTATGTCGGCGTGATGGCCTTCGAGTTCTTTGTCGCCGATGGCCGGCTGCTGGCCAACGAGATCGCACCGCGCGTGCACAACTCCGGGCACTGGAGCATCGAGGGCGCCGAGGTCTCGCAGTTCGAAAACCATCTGCGCGCGATTGCCGGACTGCCGCTGGGTTCAACCGCGCTGCGCGGCGCATCGGTGATGGTGAATTTCATCGGTGCCGCACCCGACAACGCCGCACTCGCGGCGATCCCCGGTGTGCATATCCATCACTACGGCAAGGCGCCGAAGCCGCAGCGCAAGGTCGGGCACCTTACCATCACCGCCAGCGACGACACCGAGCTGCAGCAGCGGCTCGTGCAAGTGCAGGCACTGATCGCCGCTAGCGAGTCCTGAGCCGCGCCGTGGCGCCGGGCGACTGATCTGCTGCCCCCGCCAACTCCACTAGTCGCCGAACGAACGTAGTTCGCCACCGTAGGCGATGGTCACGGTCTTGCTGCCCTGATTGACGCCGGCGGTCGCGGACATGACGCTGGCCAGCAGGTCGATATTGTGTTTCCTGGCGGCACGCGACAGCAGCTCATAGCCCGGCAGGGCTTCCAGTTCGGCCAGCTCGCCGCCGTAGCTGACACAGACATGACGTGTGTCGACGCCGCGTTCGATCTGGTGCGCAACGTGGGTGAAGGTGCGCTCGACCGCGCGCTCATAGCCGCGGATCTTGGCGATCGGCTGCGTATCGCCGCGAAAGCACAGGATCACCGGCTTGATGTCCAGGGCGGTGCCGAGCGCATAGGTCAGGAAGTTGACGCTCTTCTCGCCTTTGCGCGCGGCGCGGTTGCGGATGTAGTACAGATCGCCCGGCACGATGTAGGTGCAGATGTGCTCGCGCAGATCATCGAGCCGGGTACGGATCTCGTTCGGTGACGCGCCGCGCTGTGCCAGCTTCGCCGCTTCGGCCACCAGTACACCGGTACCCGCAAACAAGGCGCGGGAATCCACCACCCGCAATGCGAAGGAACCGCTGATCCCGGCTTCCGCACGCACTTTCTTGTAGTCGTTGAGGATCGCGAACGAGGCCTTGGTGGCGTTCTCGAAGGTTGGACTGCGCGACGACATCACGGTCACGCAGAACACGTAGTCGTAGTCGAGCACGATGCGCTCGAGAAAGCGCTCGCGAATCTGTACTGCGGAGTAGGCCGCGGTATCCGCGTCCAGGCCTTTGGCGGCGAGCTGTTCCGCGTAGAACCGCTGCGTCAGCTGCGGATCGCGAACGTCTTCCAGCGTTTCTTCGCCGAGCCGGATCGCGACCGGCAACACCACGATCTGGTTGTCGCGGAAGAACTCCGGCGGCAAATCGCAGGTTGCATCCGTTACCACCCCGATACGCATATCCACTCCCTGATGACTGACGTGTAACCGGCAACGACCGCGCCTGCTGCTTATGCCGAAGCGCGAGGCCGCAGCTGATTCAACTTGAAACGCTTGCCGAGCAGGCGATCGACCAGACGGGTGGGCAGCATGCGCTGCAGCAACGGCAAGGCCAGACTGCCACTGCCGATGCGGATCGTCGCGGCGGGCGAGGGTGCCAGCACTGCGCGGACCATCTTGCGCGCGAAGACCTCGCTGCTGGTGGAGCGCTGCTGCGAGGCATTGGCGCGCGCGGCGATCGCATCCTCGATCGGCGCATACAGCGATGCGTGATCATTGCGCCCGGCAATGCTGCGGCTGGCGGTGGCGCCGAACTCGGAGCGGATCGCGCCCGGCTGCACGGTGATCACCGCGACCCCCAGCGGCGCCAGCTCCATCCGCAGGGCATCCGACAACGCGTGCACCGCGGCCTTGCTGGCGCAGTACGCACCCGCAAACGGCGTCACCAGAATGCCGGAGACACTGCCGATGTTGACGATGCGGCCACCACCGCGCTGGATCATCGCTGGTGCCAGCGCGCGCACCATCGCCATCACCGCCAGCACATTGGTCTCGAACTGCTGCCGCAGCTGCGCTGTGGTCAACTCCAGCAGCGGCCCCATCTCGCCGTAGCCAGCGTTGTTGACCAGAAGATCGATCACCACGCCATCCGCTTCCAGGCGCCGCTGCAGCGCGGCGATGCTGCCAGCATCGTCGACATCCAGCGCGGCCGTCGCGATGCCTTGTGCGGCGAGCGCCTGCAGCGCTTCCGGCTTGCGTGCAGTGGCATAGACCTTCAGTCCGCGACGCTGGAATTCCAGCGCGGTCGCGCGTCAGATGCCGCTGGAACAACCGGTGATCAGCACGGTGGTGGGAATCGACATCATGGCCTGCAAAAAGCTCGCTGTGAGGTCTGGCTGGGGAGTGTAGCGCCGAATAAAAAGCCCTCCGGTGTGGAGGGCTGATTCATCGCAGCAGCAACGCGGTCAGAGGTCGAGATTGCCGACCAGCAAAGCATTGCGCTCGATGAACTCACGGCGCGGCTCCACGTTCTCGCCCATCAGCGTGGTGAAAATCTGATCAGCCGCGACCGCATCCTCGACTTCAACCTTGACCAGGCGCCGATTCGCCGGCACCAGCGTGGTCTCCCGCAGCTGTTCCGGGTTCATCTCGCCCAGACCCTTGTAGCGCTGGATATGCATGCCGCGACGCGCTTCCGCGTGCAGCCAGGCATAGGCGGCGTCGAAATCGCGGATGTTCGCATTGCGTTCGCCACGGCGGATCGTGCCGCCGCCAGCCGCCGCCTCGTTGATCCGACGACGCAGGGCCGCGATTCGCTGATATTCGGTTCCTGCGAAGAAATCTCTTCCAAAATTAAACACTTGCGTGTTTCCATGGAGATTTCTCGAAACCTGGATCAAGGGACTTTCCGGGCCCATCCGCGCTTCGACGCTGAACAGGCCTTGCAGGCCTTCGCCGTTGAGCGCCAGCATCAGATTTTCCGCCCAACCCGGCAATGCCTCGCTGGATTCCGGGACCGGTGCCAGACGCGCCAGATGCGTCAGCACGTGCTGGTCATAACGCCGCGCCAGACGTTCCACAAAGGTGTCGATGGCCGCGTATTCGCGCGTCAGCTCGGCCAGTACCTCACCACCGATCGGCGGTGCACCGTTGGCAGGCGTCAGCGTCGCACCATCGAGTGCCAGCGAGATCAGCCAGCTGTCGAGCTCCTGATCATCCTTCACGTAGGTCTCGGACTTGCCGGACTTGACCTTGTACAGCGGCGGCTGCGCGATGTAGATGTGACCGTTCTCGATCAGCGCATACATGTGCCGGTAGAAGAACGTCAGCAGCAAGGTGCGGATATGTGCGCCGTCGACGTCCGCGTCGGTCATGATGATGATGCGGTGATAGCGCAACTTCTCGAGCTTGAATTCATCCTTGCCGATGCCGCAGCCCAGCGCGGTGATCAGCGTCACCACTTCCTGCGACGACAGCATCTTCTCCAGGCGTGCGCGTTCGACGTTCAGGATCTTGCCCTTCAGCGGCAGGATCGCCTGGAAGGTGCGGTCACGGCCTTGTTTCGCCGAACCACCTGCGGAGTCACCCTCCACCAGGAACAGTTCGGATTTCGCGGGGTCCTTTTCCTGGCAGTCCGCCAGCTTGCCGGGCAAGCCAATTCCATCTAGGACACCTTTGCGGCGCGTCATTTCACGCGCTCTGCGCGCCGCTTCGCGCGCGGCCGCAGCTTCAACGATCTTGCCGCAGATGATGCGCGCTTCGGCTGGACGCTCCAGCAGGAATTCAGCCAGTTTCGCCGCCACCACTTCCTCGACCGCCGGCCGCGCCTCGCTGGAAACCAGCTTCATCTTGGTCTGCGACGAGAACTTGGGATCCGGCATCTTCACCGACAGCACACAGGCCAGGCCTTCGCGCATGTCGTCACCGGCTATGTCGACCTTCGCACGCTTGGCGAACTCGTTTTCCTCGATGAACTTGTTGATCACGCGCGTCATCGCCGCGCGCAGCCCGGTCAGATGGGTACCGCCATCCGACTGCGGAATATTGTTGGTGAAACACAGCACCTGTTCCTGGTAGCTGTCATTCCATTGCATCGCCACTTCCACGGTGACCAGGGCGGTATGGCCGGCACCGGCCGACACTTCCGCGGTGCCCGTGGAACAGAAGACGGTCGGATGCAGCGTCGATTTGGCGCGATTGATGTACTCGACGAAGCCGCGGACGCCACCGGAGAACGCGAAGTCTTCTTCCTTGCCGATGCGTTCGTCGATCAGACGGATGCGCACGCCGTTATTGAGGAACGACAGCTCACGCAAACGCTTGGCGAGGATCTCGTAATGGAACTCGACCTTGCCGAAGATTTCCTCGTCGGCCAGAAAATGTACTTCCGTACCACGCTTGTCGGTTTCACCCACGATCCGCAGCGGAGAGACTTCGACCCCATTCTGGATCTCGACCAGGCGATTGACCGGCACACCGCGATTGAACTCCAGCAGGTATTTCTTGCCATCCCGACGGATCGTCAGCTTCAACCACTGCGACAGCGCATTGACGCAGGAAACACCCACGCCGTGCAGGCCACCGGAGACCTTGTAGCTGTTCTGATTGAACTTGCCACCCGCGTGCAGCACACACATCACGATTTCCGCGGCGGTGCGCTTCGGTTCGTGCTTGTCGTCGAACTTGATGCCGACCGGAATTCCGCGGCCGTTATCGGTCACCGAAATCGAATTGTCGAGATGGATCGTGACCGCGATATCGTCGCAATGGCCTGCAAGGGCTTCGTCGATCGCGTTATCGACCACCTCGAACACCATGTGATGCAAACCAGTGCCATCGGAGGTATCGCCGATGTACATACCCGGCCGCTTGCGAACCGCCTCAAGGCCTTCCAGCTGCTGGATGCTTGATTCGTCGTAGGCTTCCGAATTCGGATTGATTTGTGGATCAGTCATGGCTCAGACCTGAAGTGAATAGGTGATTTTAACACTTGGGGACTCCCGAACGGTTCCACGTGGAACACAGTCGGCAGCAATACGGCGCTCATGAAGCGAGTGCCGCTACGGTGCCATGTTCCACGTGGAACATGGACGCATCCATCTCTCTCTGCAGCGCGCCGCTGCGTTCAAACGCTGTCACAAACACCTGCCCTGGATACTGCTGCAGCGCATCCAGCAAAGCAGCCTGAAACTGATCGGCCAACTCTGCGCCGAAATCATCGACCAGCAACACGGGCGGCACCTGCAGCTCCCGATAGATCTCCAGACACTGCGCCAGCAACAAGGCTGCAATCAGCAATTTCTGCTGGCCCCGACTGATGCGATTCTTGATCGCATGATCCCCTGCCCGGATGCGCAACTCCGCGCGATGCGGTCCATCCAGAGTCGTCCCCATGCGCCGATCACGATCCCGGTGCTTGGCCAGCGCCTCCGCCAGACTGTATTCCGTGTTCCAGCCCGAATGCAGATCGAATGCCCATTCGCCTTCATTCAACAGTGTCTGGATGCGCTGCTGGATATCGGGCTGGATCTTTGCCAGATGCTGCTGCCTGAAACCGTGAATCAACGTGCCGGTCTCCGCCAACTCGGGCTCCCATACCGCCAACTCCCGGTCCGAGCCCTGCTCACGCAACAACTGGTTGCGCTGCCGCAAGGCGCGCCGATAACGGCTCCAGGCCACCATGAAGGATGGTTCCACGTGGAACACCCCCCAATCCAGAAAGCTGCGGCGATAGGTCGGTCCATCCTGCAAGACCTTGTGCATTCCCGGCTCGAGAATCTGTACCGGGAATCGGCGTATCAAGTCCAGAGTGGAAGCCGTGTCGCTATTGATGCGGATCTCGCTGCCTTCAGGCGTCCAACGCAGGCCCTGCTGTGTTGCCGCCTGCCCCGCCTGTTCGCTACGTCCGAAGACGGTCCATTGCTTCCCCGAAATCCCCGCCAGTTCCTGGGGTGACGAACCCCGGAACGACTTGGCCCGGCCCAGACAGTAGATGCTTTCCAGCAAGGTGGTCTTGCCCGCCGCATTGGCTCCAAAAAAGAAATTGAGCCTGCCGTGGGGCTGCAGGCTCAAGGTCTGGAACAGGCGAAAGTTGTCAGCCTTGAGCTGAATCAACTTCATGCGGCACGCTGCGCCATCACAGGCGCATCGGCATCACGACATACTTGCTGGAGGTATCGTCGGCACCGTGAATCAGGCCGCTGGAATCCGAGTTCTTCAGTTCCATCACGAACTGCTCGCCATTCAGCGCACTCAGCGCATCCAGCAGGTAGTTGACATTGAAACCGATCTCGATCGGCGTTCCTTCGTAGCTGACCTCGAGCGCTTCTTCCGCCTCTTCATGCTCCGGGTTATGGGTCTGCAGCGTCAGCGTGCTGCCATCCAGTCCCACCCGTACACCGCGGAACTTCTCGTTCGACAGAATCGCGGTACGGGCCAAGGCACGCTTCACCGTCTCACGGTCAGCCTGCAATTTCTTGTCGCCGGACTCCGGCACCACCCGCTCGTAATCGGGGAAACGGCCATCGATCAGTTTCGAAGTCATCCGCACCACATCAAGATCTACTTCGACCTGGCCCGCACCGATGCGCAGATTGACCATCTCCTGCCCGGCATCCAGCAGCCGCTGCAATTCGAGCACCGCCTTGCGCGGCACGATCACCTGCACCGCTTCGCTGAAGCCGGTATCGAGCGCGACTTCACTCAGTGCCAGGCGATGGCCGTCGGTAGCAACGCTGCGTACCCGCGTCGAAGCGACCTCGAACAGCATGCCGTTGAGGTAATAGCGCACATCCTGCTGCGCCATCGCGAACTGGGTCTTTTCGATCAGACCTTTCAACTGGCCGCGAGTCAGGGTCAGGGTCTTGCCATCCGAGACCCGGCCCATCGCCGGATACTCGTCAGCTTTCAGACAGGATAGCGAATAGCGACTGCGCCCAGATTTCAGCTGTGCCTTCTCGGCGGTGATCTCGAGGCTGATCTCGGCACCTTCCGGCAGACCACGGCAGATGTCGAACAGCTTGCGTGCCGGTACCGTCGCGCGCCCAGGAGCGAGATTCTGTACCCGCGCCTTGGCTTCGAGCTCGATCTCGAGATCGGTGCCGGTGACGATCAGTTCGTCGTCCTTCAGCTCAAGCAGAAAATTGGATAGCACCGGCAATGTCTGGCGCCGTTCGACCACGCCAATCACCGCCGACAGCGCCGACAGCAGTTCGTTTCTCCCCACTTGCAGTTTCATGCGCTCACCTAATCCTTTATCTGTATGAGTATGTACCAAGCTAAGCAATAGTAGGGTGCTGCCTCAGCCTTGGACAAATCCGATAATCACTTTATAAATCAACAACTAAAGTAAACACATCACTACTGCATTAGGCTGCGGTTGACCTTGGTACCAGCTGTGGATAAGCCGTGCAGCACTTTCATCCACAGCTTGTTCATCGATTTACACCCTGAACTGTCCCGCCGCTTATCCAACGCTTGTTAGAACCCCAGCTGACGCTGCAGATTCTCGTAATCCTCGCGAATTTTGATGTCTTCTGCACGCAGTTCTGCAACCTTGCGACAGGCGTGCAGCACCGTCGTATGGTCCTTGCCAAACGCTTCACCGATCTCCGGCAGGCTGTGCTGGGTCAGCTCCTTGCACAAGGCCATGGCGATCTGCCGCGGCCTGGCCAGCATCCGCGTGCGTCGCGGCGACGACAGGTCAGCGATGCGGATGTTGTAGTAGGTCGCGACGGTCTTCTTGATGTTGTCGATGGTGACCATGCGCTCGTACGCGGCCAGCATGTCCTTGAGCGTTGCGCGTGCGAAGTCCGCGGTCAGTGGCTCCCCGCGCAGCCGGGAACTGGCGCTGAGCCGCAGCAGGGCCCCTTCGAGCTCGCGCACGTTGGAACGCACCCGCTGCGCGACGAACAAGGCCACTTCCTTGGGAAGGACGACATGGTTCTGCTCGGCCTTGGCGATCAGGATCGCAACCCGGGTTTCGAGATCAGGCGGTTCCACCGCAACCGACAGACCCCAGGTGAAGCGGGATTTCAGGCGCTCGTCGATGCCGTCGATCTCCTTCGGATAGCGGTCCGAGGTCAGCACGATCTGCTTGCGCGCATCGATCAGCGCATTGAAGGTGTGGAAGAACTCTTCCTGAGTCCGTTCCTTGTGCGCAAAGAAATGAATGTCGTCGATCAGCAGCGCATCGACCGAGCGATACAGATTCTTGAATTCCTCGGTGCGGCCGTGACGGATCGCGCCGGTGAAATGGTTCATCCACTGTTCCGCACCGAGATAGGCGATGCGCGCGCGCGGATTGCTGCGCAGCACGCAGTTGCCCACCGCATGCATCAGGTGCGTCTTGCCCAGACCCGATGCGCCGTAGATCAGCAGCGGGTTGTAGGCGCCACCGGGCGTTTCGACCACGTGCTGCGAAGCGGCGCGGGCATGGGAATTGGACTTGCCTTCGATGAAGTTCTCGAAGGTGTAGTCGGGGTTGAGCTTGGCATTGACGTTGACCACCGGCTCGTCGTGCGCGGGGCCGGCCGCGGCTGTCGTCACCAGGCTGGCGCTGCCGGCATGGCCGTTCTGGGGCCGCGGCTCGCTGGGTGCGGCGCCGACGCCGAGATCGACCTCCGTGCCGGTTTTTCCGGTGCTGACGTGCACTGACCGCCGGATGGTGTCCAGGAAGTCGCTACGAACGCGCTCCAGCACGATGCGGTTGGGGGCGAGCAACAACAGACGATCTTTGGACAGGACCGGGTGCAGCGGCCGGATCCAGGTGTTGACGTCCTTGTCGGCGAGTTCGCCTTCCAGCCAGCGCACGCACTGCGCCCAGAGATCCTCTTGATGCATTTAATCGTTATTCGCTACGGGAGGGCGAGCGTGGTGCACGCCGGCCGCGAAGTCTAACCCTTCACGGAGGACTTATCCACAGGCTGGCCGCCACCGATTGTGCGCCCGAGCTTGAACACAAAACCGCCAGCAGCTAAACTCCGCGCCCTTTTTTGCAAATCTAATTCTTCAGGGTATTCAGTCATGTCGAAGCGCACTTATCAGCCGAAGGTGCTGCGCCGCAAGCGCACGCACGGATTCCGCGCCCGCATGGCGACCGCAGGCGGCCGTCAGGTCCTGTCCCGCCGTCGCGCGAAGGGCCGCAAGCGTCTGATCCCGTAATACGGACATGGCGCGCTTTCCTCGGCGCGCCCGCCTGCTGAAGCCTGACGAATTCAAGAACGTATTCGGCAAGGGCTTTCGCACGAGCGAACGCTGGCTCAGTGCCATAGCCACACCCAACGCGATCGGGGAAGCCCGGCTTGGGTTGGCCGTGGCCAAGAAAACGGTACCGGATGCGGTCGACCGTAACCGCATCAAGCGGCAGATTCGCGAAAGCTTTCGCCAGCATCGGCAACAGCTTCCGCCCGTAGACATCGTCCTGCTGACACGCGCTGGCTGTCATCAGGCCACGGTCTTGCAACGACGTCAGATTCTGGAGCGCCTGTGGACCCGCATCGCGGCATCCTGCAACGCCTCTGCATCTTCCTGATCCGCGGCTATCAATGGCTGCTGAGCCCGTTGCTGGGTCCGCGTTGCCGTTTCCATCCCAGCTGCTCCCATTACGCTGTCGAAGCCATCGACCGTCACGGCGCGATGCGCGGCGGCTGGCTGGCGGCGCGGCGCATCACTCGTTGTCATCCCCTCAATCCGGGCGGTTACGATCCTGTTCCCGAACCGCCCCACCGGCATTGAATCCATGGAAAACCGTCGTTTTATCCTGATCGCACTGCTGGGCGTGGTGCTGTTCTTCATGTACCAGGCCTGGCAGAAGGATTACGTCAAGCAGGGGCAAGCGGTGCTGAGCCAGCCGGCCGCCAACGCCGTCAGTGGCGATGACCTGCCCACGGTGCCCACGACGGACACACAAGCGCCGACCACGCACGGGCCGGTGGACGCCGCTACCTCGGTGGCGACAGAAAGTCGCATTCGTTTCGAATCGGACCTCTTTGTCGGTGAAATATCGACTAACGGCGGTGAACTGCGTCGATTGGAGCTGAAAGGCTATCCGGTCTCCAAGGACCATCCGGATACGCCGCTGGCGTTGCTGGATGATCGCGGTGGCCGCCTGTTCGTCTTGCAGAGCGGGCTCGCCGGCACCGGCGATGCGCTGGTCAGCCATCGCACGGCCTTCAGCAGTGCGCAGAACAGCTATCGTCTTGAAGACGGTACCGACACGCTGGACGTGGTGCTCGAACACCGCAGCGACAACGGCACGCGGGTGCAGAAGATCTACCGCTTCAAGCGCGGCAGCTACCAGGTCGACCTGATCCACGTGGTGCAGGCCGAGTCGGAAGACGTGACCGCCAGCCCGTATGCGCGCCTGATGCGCAACGAATTCAAGGCCGGCGACGAGCCGCCGTTCGTGGCGCTGTTCACCGGTGTGGGTCTGTACGAGGCCAAGGAAGGCGGCGGCTATCGTTTCAAGAAGACCAAGCTCGACAAGCTGGCCAAGGAACAGTACGAGGTCCAGCAGCAGGGCGGCTGGATCAGCATGCTGCAGCACTACTTCGTGGCCGCGATCCTGCCGCCGCAGAACGAGCAGAACAGCTTCTCGGCCAAGCCCGGCAGCAACCAGAATTTCGTCGCGCAGTATGTGGGCCCCGGCGAAAAGATTGCCGCGGGTAGCAGCCATGAGTTCACCACGCCGCTGTACCTCGGACCGAAACTGCAGAAGAGCATCGGTGCCTATGCACCGGGCCTGGAGTTGACGGTCGACTACGGCATCCTCACCGCGATCTCCGAACCGCTGTTCTGGCTGCTGGAGAAATTCCATTCCTTCACCGGCAACTGGGGTCTCGCGATCATCCTGCTGACGCTGGTGGTCAAGGGCGCGATGTACAAGCTGTCGGAAGCGCAGTACCGCTCGATGGCGAAGATGAAGAAGTTCGCGCCGAAGATCCAGGACCTGAAGGAACGCTACGGCGATGATCGCGAGCGCATGCAGAAAGCGATGATGGAGCTCTACAAGAAAGAGGGCTTCAACCCGCTGGCCGGCTGCTGGCCCTTGTTGGTGCAGTTCCCGTTCTTCATCGCGCTGTACTGGGTGCTGCTGGAATCGGTGGAACTGCGTCAGGCGCCGTTCGCGCTCTGGCTGACCGATCTCACCTCGCCCGATCCGTACTTCGTGCTGCCGGTGTTGTTCGGCATCAGCATGTTCGTGCAGCAGAAGCTGTCGGGCTCGCAGGCGATGGACCCGATGCAGCAGAAGATCATGAACGTGATGCCGATCATGCTCACGGCGTTCTTTGCGTTCTTCCAGTCGGGTCTGGTGCTGTACTGGTTCGTCAGTAACCTGATCGGCATCACGCAGCAGTGGTTCATCACCCGCAAGCTGGAACGCGAAGACGTCACCAAGGCTGCGACGAAACGCTAATCTTCGCGGCGTGACCTCCGCGCCTGCCATCGACACCATTGCCGCCGTCGCCACTGCCCCCGGGCGTGGCGCCGTCGGCATTGTGCGTTTATCGGGGCCGCGCGCGTACGAGATCGCGCAGCAGCTATGCCGTTCACTGCCAGCCGCGCGCGCTACCGCGCTGCGTCACTTCCGTGACGCCAGCGACCGCATCATCGATCAGGGTCTGGTGCTGTACTTTCCCGGCCCGCACTCGTTCACCGGCGAAGATGTGGTTGAACTGCAGGGCCACGGCGGACCTGTCGTTCTGGATCTGCTGCTGCGCGCCTGCTGCGCAGCCGGTGCGCGGCTGGCCCGCCCCGGAGAGTTTTCCGAACGGGCGTTCCTCAACGGGCGCATGGATCTGGCGCAGGCCGAAGCGATTGCCGATCTGATCAATGCCGCGAGCGCCGATGCCGCGCGGGCCGCAACGCGTTCCCTGGATGGCGAACTGTCGCAGCGGGTGCGGGCGCTGACCGATGAGCTGATCGCACTGCGCGTGTTCGTCGAAGGCGCGCTCGATTTCTCCGACGAGGATGTCGACTGGTTGGCCGATGAGGGATTGCTGACGCGACTGACGATACTCGACGAGCACCTGCAGACCCTGCTGGCGCAGGCCGCGCGCGGCCGCCGTCTGCGCGATGGCCTGGTGGTCACGCTCACCGGGCGCCCGAATGTCGGCAAGTCCACCTTGCTCAACGCGCTGGCCGGGGCCGAGATCGCGATCGTGACCGCGGTTGCCGGGACCACGCGTGACGTGCTGCGCGAGAACCTGGATCTCGATGGTTTGCCGGTGACCATCATCGATACCGCGGGCCTGCGGGTCAGTGACGATCCGATCGAACAGGAAGGCGTGCGCCGTGCGCATCGCGCGCTGGCACAGGCGGAACTGGCGCTGTTCCTGCTCGACGATCGCGATGGCCTCGCCGCCGAAGATGCCGCTTTGCTGGCGGAGCTGCCGCCGACCTTGCCGGTGCTGCGCATCCACAACAAGATCGATCTCAGTGGTGCGGAGCCGGAACGTCAAGAACGTGATGGCCACGTGCATCTGCGGATCTCGGCCGCGAGTGGCGCCGGGCTTGATCTGCTGCGTGCCGAACTGCGCCGCATCGCCGGGCTCGACGCGCCGGGCGAAAGCCTGTTCTCGGCACGCAGCCGCCATGTCGACGCCTTGCAGCGCACCGCGGGGTTTGTCGGCGCCGCCAGTCAGCGTCTGCGCCAAGGTGTGATGCCGGAACTGGCCGCCGAAGAACTGCGGCTGGCCCAGGACGCGCTCGGCGAAATCACCGGCCGCGTGCACAGCGATGATCTGCTGGGCCACATCTTCGCGAGCTTCTGTATCGGGAAATAGGAGATCCGTCGATGCATGCCGAAGCGCTGACCGATTTTCTGCAGCAACACATTCCCCTGACGCGCGCCTTGGGTTTGCAGGTGGTCGCAGCCAGCGACGGCCGCGTGCGGATCGTGGCGCCGCTGGCGCCGAACCTGAATCCGCATGGCACGGCGTTCGGCGGCAGCCTCGCAGCACTGGGTATCGTCGGCGGCTGGGTGGTATTGCATCAGGGACTGCTCGACGCGGGCCTCGATGTCGATCTGGTGGTCAAGAACAGCGAGCTTGAATACCTGCGGCCCGCGGTCGAGGAACTGCTGATCGAGGCCGAGCTGCCGCTGCAGGAGTGGCCAGAAGTCCTCGCGCGTTTGCGCAGCGGGCATCGTGCGCGTATTGCCGTGATCAGCCGCATCTACAGCAACGGGGTCGAAGCGATGCGGGCGCATGGCACCTATGTCGCCTTGCCCAAGACCTGAACCTGCCGATGGCGGGACCGCGCTGCTACGATGGCGCGACCGTTCCGTTTCCGACCGCCGCCATCGATGAGTGCTCTCTACCGCTATTGCCCGCAGTGCGCCGCGCCGCTGCAAGACCAGTCACATGGCGGCTTCGATCGCCGCGTCTGCGAAACGCCGCAATGCGGCTTCATCTGGTGGGATAACCCGACGCCGATCGTTGCCGCGGTGGTCGAACACGAAGGGCAATTGATGCTGGCGCGCACTGTGGCCTGGCCGGCTGGCTTTTTCGCGCTGGTCACCGGCTTTCTCGAAAAGAACGAGGACCCGGGCGAAGCGGTACTGCGTGAGGTCGAGGAGGAACTGGGGCTGAAGGCGCACAGCGCCAGCTTCATCGGCCACTACGGCTTTGCACGCAAGAATGAACTGATCATTGCCTACCACGTGCAGGCCGAAGGCACGGTCACGCTCAACGAAGAGCTGGCCGAATGGAAGCACGTGGCATTTGCCGAGGCCGAGTACTGGCCAATGGCCACGGGTCTCGCGCTGCGCGACTTCCTGCGCAGCCGCGGTCATGAACCGGCGCAGCTGCAGATGCCGCGCCGCGCCTTGAAGACTCGCCGCCGACGCGCCTCTCAGAGAATCCCGGCGCCGCGCAGCGCGTCGATCAGCAGCGACCGCGCCACGCGATCCTGCAGCGTGCGCGGCGTCTGCAATTGCAGACGCTCCAGGTAGGGCTGCATGGCCGCAGTCGGCGGCAGCGTCATCCATGCCTTCAGCAGCAGTCGCCAGCGCGGTGTGCTTGCCGCGCGCGTCTTCACTTGCTTGAGCGCGCGCGCCAGCACCGCTTCGAGATCGGTGAAGTCGCTGCCGAGCGGATACTCCGGGAACAGCGCTTTCACCCGTGCATCGCTCAACACCTGTTCCAGGCGCTGCGGCAGATTGTTGCGATGGGCCGCCGGGATCTGGTAGCCGGCTTCGATCTTGCCGGCCTGCTGCGCCTGGGCCAGCAGGGCCGACTGAAAGCGGCTGTCGGCAATATGGATCAGGGCCTTGGCGACTTCACTGTCGGTCTTCGAACGCAGATCGGCGATGCCGTATTCGGTGATCACGATATCGCGCAGATGCCGCGGGATCGTGCAGTGACCGTAGTTGAACACGATGTTGCTGGTGGAGGGCTTGCCATCCTGATCGCGCACCGCGCGAACCAGCAGGATCGAACGACCGCTGTGCAGCTGATGCGCCTGCGCCACGAAGTTGTACTGGCCGCCGACACCGGAAATCACGCGGCCGTCTTCGAGTCCGTCCGACACGATGGCGCCGGATAGCGTGGCCATGATGCCGGTGTTGATGAAGCGTGCGTGTTGACGCTGATGCTGATACAGCCGCGGGTTGCGATCGAGCTGATTGACCCTGTCGACGCCGGTCATGCAGATGCTCGCGAGTTCCTGTTCCGGCAGCTCGCGCAATTGCTGGTAGAAATCGCGTGGGCCGAGGAAGAACCCGGCGTGCAGCACGATGCCGTTGCGCAGCTGCGTGCCCAGACACTGCTCGGCGATCACCCGTCGTGATTCCGGGTCGGCAAGGTTTGCGATCACGCGGCTGCCATCGGGGGCGATCAGATAACCCTGGTCGTAGCGGGTCTCTTCGTTGAACACGCCGTGGTGCTGCAGGATTTCGAAATCCTGGGTGCGGATCACGCGCACGCCCAGGGTTTCGAACCGGGTCAGCAGCTCGGCGTCCAGCTGTTGCGGATGGCAGTGCCCTTCATTGAGCAGCTGCTGCAGGGCCCAGAAATCATAGACCGCGCGCTTGAGGATGCCGGCGCGATACAGATGCATGAAGCCGTCGACGAACATCTCGCTGGCGCCGTACAGGCCTTTGCCAAAAGGCGTCAGTCCGCCGATCTGTTCGATCAGATCGGCGGACTGCGCGAGCACGCCGGCTGCGTCGAGCACTTCGCGGAACTCGGCGCTGTGCTCGTGGCGCAGTCGCGTTGCATGGATCAGGGCATCGCCCAGTGCGCCGATGCCGACCTGCAGCGTGCCGCCGTCGCGGATCAGGGCCGCGGCCTGCAGGCCGATCAGATAGTCCGGGGTTGCAACCGCCAGCTTCGGGGTCGAGAACAGCGGTGTGTTGTAGCGCGGATGCTCGATCACCATGTCGAGAATGTCGGTGGTGATTTCGGCATCGTTGACCATGTACGGCAGGTTCTGATTGACCAGGCCGAGCACCATGTGCGGGCGGCCGTGCTGCTTCATCAGTTCGATCAGCTCCGGGCCGGTGTCCGGATTGCAGGACAGCGAATAGCGCACGCCATCTTCATCTTCGCGGCGGCAGATCATCTGCGCAGCGACATTGCAGCCACGCTGAAACACGTCACGCGCCGCGTGCGAGTAGTTGCTGCTGATGTAATGCTGCTGTGCGTGCGCATTGCCGAGCAGGCTGCCCGGCTTGAAAAAGAACTCGCAGACTTCGACGTTGGCTGGCAGCTTGCCGGCGCGCAGCGCGCGCATGTAATCCAGCTCCGGCACCCCGCCGAACACGCGATCGGCAAACGGCTGCAGGAAGGCGCGCTCCAGTGCGCTGCCGGCGCTGGGCTTTTCCAGCGACAGTGCGGTGAGAATCGTCAGCTGCACTTCCGGATCGCTGCAGGCGCGCTGGAACAAGGCATTGATCAGTTCCACCGGCTTGCCCAGTCCCAGCGGCAGGCCGATGCGGATGTCCTTGCCGACGCGGTTGATGATCGCGTCGACGGCCAGCTCGACATCGTCGACAACGATAGGGGATCGCAGCATGCGCACTCCAAGGGGCAACGGTAACAGGGCCCGATTATGCGCGACGCGTCGTCGGTAGCGTCGATACCAGCTGATGAACCATGGTCAGCAGATTGCGGATATGCGGCGATTCGCGGCCATCCGGGCGCAGGACCACGCTGAGGCGCGCGGTCGGCGCCGGCTTTGCGATCGCGCGATAGGTCACGCCGTCGGAATGCACCTGCTGCATCGAGGCCGGCACCAGCGACACGCCGAGACCCGCGGCCACCAGATTGCAGATCGACGTGACCTGCGACGCTTCCTGCACCACGCGCGGGCTGAAGCCGGCGCTGTGACAGGCGCTGATGATCTCGTCATAGAGGCCGGCGCCGACGGTGCGCGGAAACAGCACGAACGGTTCGATCGACAGCGCCAGCAGCGGCACTTTCGCGCGCCGCGCCAGTGGATGTCCGGACGGCAGCGCCACCACCATTTCCTCGTCGATCAGCGTCTCGACCAGCAGGCCTTCACCGATACCCAGCAGCGGCCGCACGAAAGCGAGATCGACGGTCTGGTTCAGCACCGCGGCGGCAAGGTCCGGTGTCGCACGTTCCTCCAGGCTCAGCGCGACGTTGGGATAGCGGCGACGGAACTCGCGGATCACTTGCGGGATCAGCGGATGAAACGGCGCGGAGTTGATCATGCCGACCCGCAGCCGCCCCAGCTCGCCGCGGGCGACGCGCTGCGCGCGTTCTGTCGCGTGTTGTACATCCCCGAGGATGCGACGCGCATCGTCGAAGAAGGTCTGCCCGGCATCGGTCAGTTCGACGCCGCGCGGCAGGCGCCGGAACAGCGGCGTACCCATCTCGCGTTCGAGCATCTGGATCTGCTGGCTCAGCGGCGGCTGTCCGATCCCCAGCGTTTCCGCGGCGCGGGTGAAATGCCGCGCCTCAGCGACGGCGACGAAGTAACGCAGATGGCGCAGTTCCATAGACCGATACTTTTAAAATATGAATAGTCTCCAATCCATATATTGGACGTATAGACAGGGCGAGGTCTACATTGCAGTGGTAACGCTCGGGCACTGCGCCCGACACTCGACAGATCAGCTGAGGAGCAGGTGGCAATGGACGCCCAGAATGACAGCGGCAAGATCGATGGAATCCGCGACAGCGATCCGGTAGAGAGCCGCGAATGGCTGGAAGCGCTGGACGCCGTGCTCAAGAACGAGGGGCCCGAGCGTGCGCATTTCCTGCTGGAGATGCTGACTGAAAAGGCGCGCCGCAGTGGCGCCTTCATTCCGTACTCGGCCAATACCGCGTACATCAACACCATTCCGCCGCACCTGGAGGAGCGTTCGCCGGGTGATCACGCGCTGGAATGGAAGATCCGTTCGATCATCCGCTGGAACGCGATGGCGATGGTGGTCGCGGCCAATCGCGAACATGCCGGTATTGGCGGCCACCTCGCCAGCTTCGCGTCCTCGGCCACGCTGTACGACGTCGGCTTCAATCATTTCTGGAAGGGCCCGGATCATCCGCCGGGCGGCGATCTGATCTACATCCAGGGTCACGTCACGCCGGGCATCTACGCCCGCGCCTTCCTCGAGGGCCGCATCACCGAAGAACAACTCAACCGCTTCCGCATGGAAGCGCTGCAGCCGGGCCTGTCGAGCTATCCCCATCCCTGGCTGATGCCGGACTTCTGGCAGTTCGCGACCGTGAGCATGGGCCTGGGCCCGATCATGGCGATCTACCAGGCGCGGCTGATGAAGTACCTGCACAACCGCGGCATCAAGGACATGACCGGGCGCAAGGTCTGGTGCTTCTGCGGTGACGGCGAGATGGATGAACCGGAATCGCTGGGCGCGATCGATATCGCCGAGCGCGAGAAGCTCGACAACCTGGTGTTCGTGATCAACTGCAATCTGCAGCGGCTGGACGGCCCGGTGCGCGGCAACGGCAAGATCATCCAGGAGCTGGAAGGCGCGTTCCGCGGTTCCGGCTGGAACGTGATCAAGCTGGTCTGGGGCTCGCAGTGGGACGCGCTGCTGGCGCAGGACAGCAGCGGCAAGCTGTTGCAGATCATGAATGAGACCGTCGATGGCGAGTACCAGAACTACAAGGCCAAGGGCGGCGCCTATACCCGCGAGCACTTCTTCAACAAGACGCCGGAGACCGCGCGTCTGGTCGAGACCTGGAGCGACGACCAGATCGCGGCGCTGAACCGCGGCGGCCACGACCCGCACAAGATCTATGCCGCCTATGCCGCGGCGGTGAAGCACGAAGGCTCGCCGACGGTGATCCTGGCCAAGACCGTGAAGGGCTATGGCATGGGCGAGGCGGGCGAAGGCCAGAACGTCACCCATCAGCAGAAGAAGATGGGTGAGGACGCGCTCAAGGCCTTCCGCGACCGCTTCGAGATCCCGGTGACCGACGATCAGATCGCGAGCCTGCCGTTCTACAAGCCGGCCGAGGATTCACCGGAAATCCAGTACCTGAAGGCGCGGCGCGCGGCGCTGGGCGGTTCGCTGCCGGTGCGCATCCCCAACAACGAGACCCTGGAAATTCCGCCGCTGGCGACCTTCGACAAGATCACCGGCGGCACCGGCGAGCGCGAGATCAGCACCACGATGGCGTTCGTGCAGATGCTGCAGACCCTGTGCCGCGACAAGAACATCGGCAAGCGCGTGGTGCCGATCGTGCCCGACGAAGCGCGCACCTTCGGCATGGAAGGCATGTTCCGCAGCCTCGGCATCTATTCGATCGTCGGCCAGAAATACAACCCGGAAGACGCCGAGCAGCTGGCGTTCTACAAGGAAGACATCAAGGGCCAGATTCTTGAGGAAGGCATCACCGAAGCGGGCTCGATGTCGAGCTGGATCGCGGCGGCGACGGCTTACGCCAACCATGGCACGCCACTGATCCCGTTCTTCATCTTCTATTCGATGTTCGGCTTCCAGCGCGTGGCCGACCTCTGCTGGGCCGCGGGCGACATGCGTGCGCGCGGCTTCCTGCTCGGCGCCACCGCCGGTCGCACCACCATCAACGGCGAGGGGCTGCAGCACGAGGACGGTCATTCGCATCTGTTTGCCGGCACCGTGCCCAACTGCCGTGCCTACGATCCGGCCTACGCCTACGAGCTGGCAGTGATCGTGCAGCACGGCATGAAGGCGATGTACGTCGAGCATCAGGACGTCTACTACTACCTCACCGTCTACAACGAGAACTACAGCCATCCGCCGATGCCACCGGGCGTCGAGGCCGGCATCGTCAAGGGCATGTACCTGCTGCGCGCCGAGGAAAAGGCCGAGAAGGCGCATGTGCAGCTGCTGGGTTCGGGCTCGATCCTGCGCGAGGTGGAAGCCGCCGCGGCGCTGCTGAAGGAAGACTGGGGCGTGACCAGCGATGTCTGGAGCGTGCCCAGCTTCACCGAGCTGGCGCGTGACGGCCGCGAGGTCGAGCGCTGGAACCTGCTCCATCCGAATGAAACGCCGCGCAAGTCATATGTGCAGGAATGCCTCGGCGGCATGACCGGCCCGGTGATCGCGTCGACCGACTGGGTGCGCGGCTACGCCGAGCAGATCCGCCCGTACATGCCCCTGCCGTATCACGTGCTGGGCACCGACGGCTTCGGCCGTTCCGACAACCGTCCGGCGCTGCGCGACTTTTTCGAGATCGACCGGCGCTGGATCGTGGTCAAGGCGCTGGCCGCCCTGGTCGAACAGCAGCAGCTGCCGGCGGAGCGGGTCTCGCAGGCGATCAAGATCTATGGCATCAAGCATGATCGCGCAGCGCCCTGGCTGAGCTGAGCGGAGAATTGCGTTGAAGCCATTCTCCGCAGCGAAGGCCCGGCCATGGATGGACGGGCTGGGCTCAGAAAAAACCAATGACGTCGCGGCAGGGACGCCTGCCCAGAGGCTAGAGCAATGAGCAAGAAGATCGACATCAAGGTTCCGGATATCGGCAACTACGAAGGGATCCCGGTCATCGAGATCCTGGTGAAGGACGGCGAGACTGTGGAGAAGGAACAGCCGCTGCTGTTGCTGGAATCCGACAAGGCGACCATGGAAGTGCCGGCCCCGGAAGCCGGTGTGATCCGCGGCCTGAAGCTGAAAGTCGGCGACAAGGTGTCGCAGGGCGATCTGATCGGGCAGCTGGAAACGGCCGAGGCGGCTACCGAAAAGCCGGCGGAAAAACCGAAGCCTGCGGCTGCGCCGACACCGGTTGCCTCCGCGGCGCCGGCACCGAAGAATGCGGTCGCCGCTGATGCTGCACAGAAGAAGCCGGGCGCTGGCGGCGGCGCGATCGATGTGCGGATACCGGACATCGGTAATTACCAGGGCATTCCGGTGATCGAGATCCTGGTTGCCGATGGCGAGACTGTCGAACAGGAACAGCCGCTGCTGCTGCTGGAATCCGACAAGGCGACCATGGAAGTGCCGGCCCCGGCCGCGGGCGTGATCCGCGGCCTCAAGCTGAAGGTCGGCGACAAGGTGTCGCAGGGCGACGCCGTGTGCGTATTGGAAAGTACCGGCACCACGGAAGCTGAATCGGAATCCGCCGCCGCGCAGGAAGCGCCGGCTGCTGCACCGATGCGGCCAGCAGCAGAGAACAAGCCGGCAGCTGCAGCTGTCGAAGTTCCCGCGCCGGTTGCAGCCACTCCCGCAAGCGGCAATGGCGACGTTCCTTACGCCGGCCCGGCGACACGCAAGTTCGCACGAGAGCTGGGTGTGGACCTGTCACAGGTCAAGGGTAGCGGTGCGCGCGGACGCATCGTCATCGACGACGTCCAGGGGTTCGTCAAACAGCGGCTCGCGCAGCCGGCGGCCACTGCGGGGGCCAGTGGCGGTGCCGGCATTCCAGCGATCCCTGCGGTCGATTTCTCGCAGTTTGGCGAGATCGAGACCAAGCCCTTGGCGCGCATCCGCAAGCTTTCGGCGGCGCATCTGCATCGCGCCTGGCTCAACATTCCGCACGTCACCCAGACCGACGAGGCCGACATCACCGAGCTGGAAGCCTTCCGCAAGGCGCAGTCCGAGGAAGGCGGCGTCAAGCTGACGCTGCTGCCGTTCATCATCAAGGCGGTGGCGGTGGCGATGAAGCAGTACCCCGAGTTCAATGCCTCGCTGGCTCCGGACGGCGAGAACCTGATCCTCAAGAAATACATCCACATCGGTTTTGCCGCCGACACGCCCAACGGCCTGGTGGTGCCGGTGGTGCGCAACGCCGACCAGAAGGGTCTGGTGCAGCTGGCGCAGGAAACCGCGGAGCTGGCGAAGAAGGCGCGCGACGGCAAGCTCAAGCCGGATGAAATGCGCGGCGGCTGCTTCTCGATCTCGTCGCTCGGCGGCATCGGCGGCAGCTTCTTCACGCCGATCGTCAACGCGCCGGAAGTCGGCATCCTCGGCGTCTCCCGTAGCCAGATCAAACCGGTGTGGGATGGCAGCACCTTCCAGCCGCGCCTGCTCTGCCCGCTGTCGCTGTCCTACGATCATCGCGTGATCGATGGCGCCTACGCGGCGCGCTTCATCGTGCTGCTGGGCAAGCTGCTCGCCGACCTGCGTCGCCTCAGCCTGTAAGCCGCGATCGTGATCAGAACCTCGTTGGCGCCGGTCCATGACCGGCGTGCCAGGGTGCTGATCCTGGGTTCGATGCCGGGTGAAGCATCGTTGCGGCAGCAGCAGTACTACGCGCATCCACGCAACGCCTTCTGGCCGATCATGGCGGCGCTGCTCGGTTCCGATGTCGCGCCCGCGCAGCCCTATCCCTTACGTCTGGATGCACTGCGCCGCCACGGTGTCGCGCTGTGGGATGTACTCGCCGCCTGCGAGCGCATCGGCAGTCTCGATAGCCGCATCGATCGCGCAAGCGAGATGCCCAACGCGATCGGCGCATTGCTGGAAAGCTTCGATCAGCCGTGCGCGGTCCTGTTGAACGGCGGCAAGGCGCAAGCGTCTTTTCAGCGTTTTCTGCAGGCGGAAATACAAACGCGTTGGCCACGACTGTCGATTTTGGTCATGCCGTCGACCAGTCCCGCGCACGCCGCACTCAGCACTCTGGACAAACAGGCGGTGTGGTCGCGTATGCTGGAGTTTCTCAACAGGCAGCGCTCGGAGGCTTCAACGATGGCGACGAAGAAAGTGGCAGCGAAAAAAGCGAAACCCAAGACCAAGAAAGCAGCAGTGAAAAAGGCTGCAGCGAAGAAAGTAACGGTCAAGAAAGTGGCGGCAAAGAAGGCCGTAAAGAAGGCCGTAAAGAAGGGTGTGAAAAAGGTAGCGAAGAAGGCCGCCAAGAAGGTCGTGAAGAAAGCGGCGAAGAAGGTTGCGAAGAAGGCTGTCAAGAAAGCCGTCAAGAAGACCAGCAAGAAAGTCGTCGCCAAGAAGAAAGCAGTCGCCGCCAAAAAGCCGGCAGTGAAGAAGACCGCCACCAGGAAATCAGCTGCCAAGGTTGCCAAGGCCAAGCCGGGCAAGAAAGTCGCCAAGAAAGCAGTGAAGAAGGCAGCGCCGAAAGTTGCCAAGCGCGCCGTAGCCAAGGTCGCCAGGAAGCCGGCCAAGACCGCCGTCAAGAAGGGAGCCCGCGTTGCCAAGGCAGCGAAGCCGGCCGTCAAGAAGGCTGCAGCCAGGAAGCCGGCAGCGAAGAAAGCCAAAGCCAAAGCCAAGCCCGCCGCCGCACAGCCGGTTGCCGCCGTCGTTGCCGCTGCCGCCCCGGTTGCCGTGAGCAAGCCTGCGGTGGTGCGCAAGAAGCGCGTCGCCAAGCCCAAGCCGGTTGTGGCAGCCGCTGCCGCCCCGGCCGAAGCAGGCAGCAGCGAAGCCGAGAAGGTCAGCCTGTTCAAGCAGCCGCTGCTGAAGCCGGAACCGTGGCAGTTCGGTGGTCGCCCGGCCAGCGAGCACCCCAGCGATGAAGGTGCGAAAGCCCAGCCGGACGCCGAACGCCTCGCCGGCAAGTCGCGCAAGGTGCACTGAGTGACTGCTGTTTCAGCAAGGCCGTAAACCGGAGCGCCGACTCACTGTCGGCGCTCTTTTTTGTGCCCATGCCGAGGCAAGCTGAATCGCGGCTGAAGCAGCGCGCGATATTGCGGGTACTCATATCAGCCTTCGATTGTTAGACTCGCCCGGCCATGAAAAACACGTTCTTTGTCACACTCGCCGCGCTGCTCGTGGCGTCCCCGGCCTTGGCGCAGACGGGCGGACAGCAGCAATACATTTCCGACGAAATTTCGGTTTCCATCCGTGAGGCGCCGCGCAACGACGCCCCCGCGCTGGGCATCATCAAAAGCGGTGCACGGGTCACCGTGCTCGAAAGCCTGGGGGCGGAGAGCTTTGCGCGTATCCGTACCAGTGATGGCCGTACCGGCTGGATCACCGCACGCTTCCTGACCGCGCAGCCGGCCGCTGCAACGCGACTGGTGCAGACCCGCGAGGAACTCGATGCCGCGCGTGCGCAGCTGCGCAGCCTAGAAAGCGAGCTGGCCAGCGCCAAGGCGCAGTTGAGCAAGGCGCGTCCGGCGTTCGAGCTGTCACAGGAAAACGAGAAGCTGCAGGCGGCGATCGCCGAGCACGAGCGCACCGCGGCCGATCTGCAGCTGCGCTATGACGCGGCACGCCAGCAGCGCAAGACGCTGCTGACCGGTGCCGGCCTGCTCAGTGGCGGTGTGATCCTGGGCCTGTTGATGCCCTGGTTTCTGCGCAGTGGCCGTCGCCGGCGCAGCGATTTCTAGCACCCGAGCCGGAATCTGCGACATGACCGCCCCTGGCGACGCTGGCGTCGCCAGGGGTTTTTGCTTTCAGATGCGCGCGCTGAAGTCCTTCACCGCCGCGCTGACCGTGCGCCGCGCGACGGTCATCATGTCGCCGCCACCCACCCAGCGGGCACGGCGCAGATTGCCCTCGGTATAGGTCGAGTAGACCGTGTTGCCGTCGCGATCGCGCAGCGTCAGATAGACCATCGCGCGGCCCGAGCCGGCGCCGAAGCCGACGAAGGCACGCAGCGCGCGCTTGCCGTAGATCACCCTGATCCGTGCGTCCAGCGTCAGCGGCGCGTTGCGCACATTACGCACGTTCTTTGCGCTCAGTGCCTGTGCCAGTTCGCGCTGCAGCTGCTGTTTCAGCTCGACGTTGTAGACACGGGTATCGGCGTTGTCCTCGTGCGAGCTGACCTCGATCGCCGCGACGGTGAGCTGGTTGATGCTCAGCAGGATCGCGGGCGAGGTATCGACACGATGGTGGATGCGGCCGCAAGCGGCCAGCGCCGGCAGCAACAGGACGAGCAGCGCCAGGCGGACGATGGAGGGTGCGCTCACAGGAAGTGTTTCTTGCGGAAGTACCAGAACAGGCCGCAGCCGACGACGGTCAGCAGGCCCAGGGCGTAGAAGTAACCATAGCGCCAGTGCAGCTCCGGCATGTGCTCGAAGTTCATGCCGTAGATCCCGGTGATCAGCGTCAGCGGGAAGAATACCGCCGACAACACGGTCAGGGCCTGGACCACGCGGTTGGTGCGATGGGACATCGACGCGAAGTGCAGCTGTACCGCCGCTTCGAGATCGCGCTCCTGGCCGCTGGCATGGGCCAGCACGCGACCGACGTGTTCGGTCAGATCGCGCAGCTGCACTTCCTCGCGCGAGTTCCAGTCCAGACGCGTGCCGCGGCGCCAGGCGTCGAGTGATTCCAGCTGGCTTTCCGACAGTGCTTCCAGCCGCCGCACTTCACGACGGCCCTGCAGCAGCGCGCGCCAGTCGCTCATCGGTGCATGCGTGTCGAGCAGCTCGTCCTGCATCTCGGTGTAGCGACGGTCCATCGGCTCGCGGATCTTGAGGAAGCGGTCGATCATGTTGTCGAGGATCAGATGCGCCAGCAGCAGCGGCGACTCCGGCATGCGCAGGCGGCCATCGAGTAGCCGCTGCCGGATCTTCTGGGTGCTGACGCTGTCTTCGGCGCGCACCGTGATCAGCATGCGGTCGAACATGAAGAAGGTGATGGTGCGCGTCTCCAGCGGAAACGGATCGTCGCTGGGGCCCAGGCCCTCGAACACCAGCATGTCGTAATCCGGCGTGCCGTCGAAGAACGACGGATGCGTCGGGTTGAGGCTGTCGGCGACATGCTCGGGATCGATCGCGGCACCGACCAGCGGCTCGGCCCAGCATTCCCAGCCCGGCGCTTCGGTGCGCGGGAAATCGGCCCAGATCAGGCCGTCTTCAGGCAGGGCCTGCGTCGGGTCCAGCACGCGGACCGGCTGGTCGCTGGCGATATAGAACAGTTCCATCGCCGCAAAATAGCAGGCGCCCGATGAAACGTCAGCGAAACCTCAGGCGATTGCCGGTTTTATCTCAGTGCGTCGCCGGTCGCTGCAGGATGTCGGGACGATCGCCGCCGAACAGCACCCGCAGATAGTCGGACTGTTTGCGCAGGCCGTCGCGGATCAGACGCTCGCGACCGCCCGGCCATGCACGCAGCAGCAGGTGACCGAGCAGCCGTGGCGCAAAGCTCAATACCGGGTACCACGGCAGCACCATCGTCGGCAGACCCAGCGCCTGCATCCCCGCGCGACCGAGAAACGCGCGTTCGATACTGAGATGGCGCGCGCGTTCATAACGACCCTGCAGCCACGCGAAGCGGCGGTAGTGGCGTTGCAGCGGCTCGTCCATCAGCGGTCGCCCGAGCAGGCGGCTGCTTTCGTCCGGGGGCGCCTGCGCCAGCACGTTCTGATACAGCGCGATGCGGCCTTCCATCTCGCCATCGAGCAACCATTGTTCATCGACGCCCATCAGCCAGCCGATGTAACGCCACAGATGCATCACGGCACGGCCTTCGCCGGCGCGCAGTGGTACGCCGAGCAGGCGCTGGCCGAACAGGAAGGTGACGCAGAAACTCAGATAGGTCGCCTGCATGTCGAACTGATTGACCGGCAGACCGTAGTAAGCGGCATCCCACTCCGGCAGCTGCTGCACATGACGGCGCACATGGGCATGCACCAGACGCACCTGCAGGGTGGTGTGAAAACCGGGCGCATCGCGTGCGACGCCACCGGGGCGGGTGACATCGATCCACCATTTGGTGGTCTCGGCCAGCCGCCGTTGCGGGCCGCGTTGCAGTGCGCCGGTCAGCAGTAGCGTGCGGTTGATCGCCGAGGCCGGATATGCGGCCCACAGGCCCCAGTCGCGCCCTGCACGCCGGCCGCGGCGACAGCCGTCCGCGCGCGGACCATCGGGAGGCCGATCACGACGCCTCGACCCACCTTCCGCAGCGAGCGGCGCAGGTGCACAGGCCGTTCGGCCGCCGCGGCGAAGGGTAGGGCGCCGGCC
>JBEBWZ010000007.1:0-50211 GCA_040391865.1 Solimonas flava | reverse complement strand
AGACTTCGCGGCTCTGATCCATCGGCAGCCCGGGATCGAGATAGGTGATGCGCAGACCGTCACCGCGCAGCAGGAACACGTTGAGAATGCCCGCGGGCGTCTGGTGATAACCACCGCCATCGACGAAGTATTCGTCATCGCTGGCGGTGAGGTGGGTGGTGGCCCAGTCGCGCACATCGTCGAAGATCCAGCCGCCGAGATCGAGCCAGAAGAACGGCCCCCAGCGTCGTGTCCAACCGCCGGCACCGACCGCGCCCGCGGTGTAGTCCAGCGTGTAGAGGTGGCGCTGCGCGTTCAGGGCGATCAGCACCGTGCCGTCGGCGGAGATCTCGCTGACCTGACCGTCGAGGCAGCGCGGAATCCGCAACTGCCGCCACGGCTCATCGATGCCGGTGACTTCACGATTGGCCTTGAGATAGATACGGCCCTCGTGCGCCGCGTAGTAGTACGCGTGATTGAACGATTGCTGCCGGCCACGCAGGTGCACGTCCCGCGGCAATGCGGCAGCGACCGCGGGCGGCGCTTCCGGTCCGCCCTCTAGCGGGTTGTATTGCGCGGCATCGAGCAGCGGCGGCGTGATCAGTCCGGTGGTGCCGAGGTAATCCTCGGGGCACAGCAGGTTGGGCAGCGTGCGGATGCCGGGAAAGCGCGATTCCAGCGTGGAAGGCGCGCGTTCCGCGAGCTCCGGGGTGTCGGATGAGTGGGTGGCTGGCGCATCGCTGCTCGCGCCGCAGGCGCCCAGCAGCAGGCACAGCCCGATCCCCAGAGCAGGTCGTAAACGCATGCAGATTCCCCCGCAGATTCTTGTTTTTTGCTGTTGCGCGAGTCTAAGCCGCCGCTACCCTCGTGCCTATCGGCTGAATAGACGAAGGTTCCGCGTCAATGCTCAGGCGCGAGTGGCGTGAAAGTCCTTGACGATCTCGCGCAGCGCGCGATAGCCATCGACCAGTCGTGGGCCGGGGCGGCCGAGCCAGGCTTCAGTGACGGCATGTACGCGGCGTTCGCGGATCGCCGGCACGTCCTGCCAGTGTTCTCGGCGCAGTACCACATCGGCGCGATAGTTCTCGAGTTTGACGCCGCACCAGGACATCACCACGGCATCGATCGCGGGCGCATCGTCAGGCGTGGCGCTGGCCCGATCCTCCTTGGCCAGCGCGTTGATGCCGCCGGCGCGTTCGATCAGGTCATGCACCCAGGAGCGGCGTGCGGCGCCGATCACCGGCTTGGGCCACCACTCCACCAGGATGCGCGGCGCATCGGCGCGCGGCGCTACCGGCGGCATCGCCGCATCCATCTCGGCGATCAGTGCCGTGCCGCGGTCGGCAACACCGAGTGCTGCCGCAATGTCGCGGATGTTCTGAAAGACATCGGCCAGTGAATAGGGCTCGATCACCAGGCAGCGCAAGCCCGCGGCCTGCAGTTCGGCAACGATGCGCTCGTGACCGGGCACCGTCAGTGAGGTCAGCACCAGATCCGGTTGCAGTGCGATCACGCGCCCCACATCGAGATTCAGGTCGCGCCCCAGCTGTGCCACCTGCGACACCACGTCCGGCGGGAAGTCGGAATCGCTGTCCACCGCAACGATCTGCTCGGCACAGCCGAGCGCGCAGACGATCTCGGTGTTCGAGCAGGTGTGGGAGACGATGCGCACCGCGACGCTCAGTCTTCCAGCGTCGCGAGGGTCTTGCGCGCGTTGGCCTTCAGCGCCACGCGCAGCAGGGTGGCGATGACGGCGGCACTGCCCGGCAGCTTGCCGTCGAAGCGGATCACGTAGTCGATGAAGGTGGCGCCGCCGACATCCCTGAGTTCGATGGTGCCGAGATGATTCTTGAGCGGGCCGCCGCGGGTGATCGAATACTCGATGCGGCTGTGCGGCTCGAAGGTGACGATGGTTTCTTCGAATGCCAGCGGACCGGGGCCGATGCGACGTACCGAACCGAGGCCATTGGGCTCATCGCGACCTTCCTTGATCCGCTGACAGCTGCCGCCGAACAGGCGCGCGAAGTTCTGATGGTCGGCAAGAAAGGCGAATACACGCTCGCGCGGTGCCTTGACCGTGGTCTGAAAGCTGACTTCCTGCGCCATCGTCCTGCTCCGGAAAGAATTTTCGAGGGCGGCACTGTAGCAAAGGCATATCGGCGATAATGCGCGTGGGAGTCGGCCGGGTAATCGCCGCCGCGCAAGCGGGGGAGGAAAGTCCGGGCTCCGCAGGGCAGAGTGCCAGGTAACGCCTGGGCGCCGCGAGGCGACGGAAAGTGCAACAGAGAGCAAACCGCCGATGGCCCGCAAGGGATCAGGCAAGGGTGAAACGGTGCGGTAAGAGCGCACCGCGAGTCTGGCAACAGACCGGCACGGCAAACCCCACTCGGAGCAAGACCAAATAGGGAAGGTGTGTGGCGCAAGCTGCACGACACGTGGCCCGCGTGCCTTCCGGGTAGGTTGCTGGAGCGCGTCGGTGACGGCGCGCCTAGAGGAATGGTTGCCGGGGTGTCGCAAGACACTCGCACAGAACCCGGCTTACAGGCCGACTCCCACTTTTTCCATCTTCAGGCGCAAGCTCCACTTTGGCCCACCGCCGGAAAAATCCCGCGCCCGAATTGTGATTAAATATTGAAAATTATTTCAGTTGATCATTTTTGGTCTCATATATCCGTGAATCATCTGTCCAGTCGCCGGAAGCCCGTCGTTATGGCTGCCAGGCTGAACGGGAACTGAAGGAAATAAAGGCCTGGCGTGGGCTGGCACTTTAACTATGCCCAGTAACATTATGTTTTTTATGGACAAGCTAAACCGATGGGCCGGATTCCGATAAGCGATTGTTTTGCCATGAAATTTTTTCTGCCAATCGCTTGCGACAGGTAGGGGGCTGGGCTATAGTCGTCGCCCAAGTGGGTCAAAGTGGGAGAAAGTGGGGAAGCCCCCGCGTCCGACGACATGTTTACCGGCCAGCACCATCTGACGATTGACGACAAGGGTCGCCTGGCGATCCCGGCCCGTTATCGCCAGCAGCTCAGTGAACGCTGCGGTGGCCAGCTCGTCATTACCCGTGGCCCCAATCCCTGCCTCGACATCTATCCGATGCCCGAATTCCTCCGCGTGGTGGAGGACATTCCGAAGATGGAAGACCAGATCCAGGCGGAACTGGTGAAGTCGGTGGTCGTCGGCTTCGCCGTGGAAACCGAAATGGACAAGCAGGGGCGGGTGCTGTTGCCGCCCAATCTGCGGCGCCATGTGCGTATCGATACCGGCGTGGTGTTGATGGGTCAGCTGACCCGCTTCGATCTCTGGGCGCAGACGGAATGGGATCAGCGCTTTGGAGAGAACTCGGACCTGTTCGCGTCGCTGGCCGATGCGTTCAGGACGCTCAAGCGGTGAAGCCCCCGGATGCCATTCGATGCCACGCCCACCGCTTGCACGCCTGGGACTGACCGCCCTGTGATGATTCATCGCCCGGTGATGCTCGCTGAAAGCCTCGCCGGCCTTGCGGTCCGCGGCGGCGGAATCTACGTGGACGGCACCTTCGGCCGTGGCGGCCACAGTCGCGCGATCCTCGAGGCATTGGCCGGCAGCGGCGAACTGAATGCGCTGGATCAGGACCCGACCGCGATCGAGCACGCACGCACCGCGTTCGCGCAGGACGCGAACTTCCATATCCACCATCGCAACTTCGCCGAGCTGGCGCAGGTTGCCGAGACGGCCGGCATCGCCGGTCGCATCGACGGCGTCCTGCTGGATCTCGGCGTGTCGTCGCCGCAGCTGGATGAGGCCGAGCGCGGCTTCAGCTTCGGCAAGGACGGTCCGCTGGACATGCGCATGAACACCACTGCCGGCGCTTCGGCGGCGGAGTGGCTGGCGCAGGCCGAGGAAGCGGAGATCGCCGATGTGCTGTGGCGCTACGGCGACGAGCGCAACAGCCGCCGCATTGCGCGGCGCATCGTCAATCAGCGCATCGAAGCGCCGCTGCTGCGCACCGCGCAGCTGGCGGAGCTGATCGCCAGCGTGCCGGGCCCGCGCAGCCGCCACATTCATCCGGCGACGCGCAGCTTCCAGGCCATCCGCATCCACATCAATCGCGAGCTCGATGTGCTGTCCAGCGTGCTTGCGCAGGCGGTCTCGGTGCTGGCGCCCGGCGGGCGTCTGGCGGTGATCAGTTTCCATTCGCTTGAGGATCGCATCGCCAAGCGCTTCATCCGCGATGCCTCGCAGTCGGTTGCCGACGGTCTCGAGCTGCATCCGACGCTGCGGCGGATCGCCAAGCAGTTTCCGAGCCCGCAGGAATCCTCGGATAACCCGCGCTCGCGCAGCGCGGTGCTGCGCGTGGCGGAGCGGCTCGCATGAGGCGCGGCGCCATGTTGGTGCCGCTGACGCTGGCGGTGGCCGTGATGGTGTCGGCGCTAGCAGTGGTGCGCACCAAGCACGAGAACCGCGCACTGGTGGCCGAGCTGGCCTCGCTGCGCGGCGAGCACGAGCGCCTGGAAATGGAATGGGCGCAGCTGCAGCTCGAGGAAGCGACGCTGGCGCATAACGCACGCATCGAAAAAGTCGCGCGTGAACAACTCGGCATGACCGAGCCGCGCGACTACCTGATCGTCAACGCACAGCCATGACCGCGCTCCGCAACCGCAATGCGGAACCGGTCGGCGCCTGGCGACGCTGGCTGGTCGTGGGCGTGATGGGCCTCGGCGCGATCATCATTCTGGGCCGTGCGTTCCAGCTGCAGGTGCTGGAGCGCGAGTTCCTGACGCGTGAAGGCAACAAGCGTCATATCCGTACCGTGACCATCCCGGCGCATCGCGGTGCAATTCTCGATCGCCGCGGCGAGCCGCTGGCGTTGTCGGCGCCGGTGGAATCGATCTGGGCAGTGCCCTCGGCGCTGCTGGAGTCTCCGGCGCATGTGACGGCGGTGGCCAAACTGCTGGGACGCAAGCCGGCCGAGCTGCAGAAATTTCTCGAAGCGCGTGCCGAGCGCAAGTTCGTCTACATCAGCGATCCGCTGTCGCCGAGTGAAGCCAAGCGCGTGCTGTCGCTGAAGGCGCCGGGTGTGTTCTCGGAACCGGCCTACGCGCGCTATTACCCGGCCGGTGAAGTTGCCGGGCAACTGGTCGGTTTCTCCGGCCGCGATGGCGAAGGTCTCGAGGGCATCGAGAAAGCACAGGAGTCGGTACTGGCCGGCAAGCAGGGCCTGCGCCGCGTGATCCGTGACCGCGGCGGTCGCGTGGTCGAAGACAACATCGATTTCGTCGATGCGCAGTCCGGCGAGGATGTGACGCTGAGCATCGATCTGCGCATCCAGTATCTGGCCTATCGCGAGCTGAAGAACGCGGTGGCGCAGCACAAGGCGCGCGGCGGCCTGATCGTGGTCGCCGACAGCAGCACCGGCGATATTCTCGCGATCGCATCGCAGCCCGGCTTCAACCCCAACAACCCGGGCGAACGCCGCTCCAAGGGCACGCGCAACGCGGCGATCGTCAACAGCTTCGAGCCCGGTTCGACAGTGAAGCCGCTGCTGGTGGCGCAGGCACTGGAGCTGGGCCTGTTCCAGACCACCAGCCTGATCGACACCTCGCCCGGCACCTTCAAGGTCGGTGGTCTCACCGTGCGTGACGTGCATCCGCAGGGCGTGGTGGATCTGGCGAAGATGCTGAGCAAGTCCAGCAACGTCGGTGCTGCCAAGATCGGCATGGCACTGGGGCCGGAAGCGGTGTGGGCGGGTTATCAGCGCTTCGGTCTCGGCGAGCCGGTCTACAGCGGCTTTCCCGGTGAAGTCTCACCCTTGCTGCGTCACTTCAGCGAGTGGGGTCAGATCGCGACGGCGACCGCGTCGTATGGCTATGGCTTCTCGCTGAATTCACTGCATCTGGTGCGGGCCTACGCCGCCCTGGCCAATGACGGTCTGATGCCGCAGCTGAAGCTGGTCAAGGGCAGTGCGCCCTTGCCGCCGCAGCGTGCGATCTCCGCGAAGACTGCGCGGGAAGTGCGCCATATGCTGGAACAGGTGGTGGCACCCGCCGGCACCGCGACCCGCGCGGCGATCGCGCAGTACGCCGTCGCCGGCAAGACCGGCACCGTGCGCAAGGTGGCGGATACCGGCGGCTACGCCGGCAACCGGCACCAGTCGATGTTCATCGGCATGATGCCGGCCGAGCGGCCGCGACTGGTCGGTCTGGTGATGATCGATGAGCCGGCAGCGCAGGGCTACTACGGCGGCCTGGTGGCGGCGCCGGTGTTCTCGCGCGTGCTGCAGGGCGCTGCGCGCCTGCTGCAGATTTCTCCGGATGGCACGCGTGAGCCGGAGCTGGGGCCGCCGGCGACCACCCGTACTGTTGCGTTTCCGAGTGCAGCCACGCCGGAGCGACCGCGCACATGAGCCGCTCGCCCCATTCCCTGCAGAACCTGCTGGCTGGCTTCGACGTGCCGGCGCCGGACTTTGAAATCACCGGCATCGCGATGGATTCACGGCGGGTTGCGCCGGGCGATCTGTTCGTCGCCTGCCGCGGTCACGGCACGCATGGTCTGAACCACCTCGAGCAGGCCGTGCAGCGGGGCGCCGCAGCGGTAGTCTGGGAGCCGGGCGCGGACGCGATGGCACCGGATGCCGGCATCCCCGAAGTTGCGGTGGAACGTTTGTCGAGCCGGGTCGGCGAGATCGCGGCGCGTTTCTTCGGGCGGCCGTCCGAACGCATGTTCTGCGCTGGCATCACCGGCACCGACGGCAAGACATCGACCGCCTGGCTGGTGGCACAGGCACTCGAACGCCTCGGCACGCCGTGCGCGTACTTCGGCACCATCGGTGTCGGCCGCATCGGGAATCTGCAGGTGGCGACCCACACCACGCCGGACCCGGTCAGCCTGCAGCGCAAGCTGGCACAACTGTGGGACGAAGGCGCGCGGGCCTGTGCCATGGAAGTGTCTTCGCATGCGCTGGATCAGGCGCGCGTGGCCGGCATGCATTTCGATGCCGCGGTGCTGACCAACATCACCCGCGACCACCTCGATTACCACGGCACCGTCGAGCACTACGCCAGCGCCAAGCGCAAGCTGTTCGAGCGCCCGGAAGTCGAGACGCTGATCCTGAATCGCGATGACGCCTACGGTGCACGCTGGATCGACGAGCTGGGCAATGCGCGCGATGTCATCGCCTATGGCATCGACGGCCTGTCGTCGCGTAGCGCGCAAGTGGTTGCACGCGAGCTGCAGCTGACACCGCAGGGCCTGCGCTTTGCGATCGACAGCCATCTCGGCAAGGCAACACTGGGCACGCGTCTGCTCGGTCGCTTCAATGTCTACAACCTGCTCGCCGCATTGGCGGTGCTGCTCGCCAAGGGTGTCGATCTGCCGGCGGCGGTTGCCGCGCTGGCGCAATCGCAAACCGTGCCAGGTCGTATCGAAGGATTCCGTGGCCCGCAGGCGCAACCGCTGGTGGTGGTCGATTACGCACACACGCCGGATGCCCTGAAGCAGATTCTCGGTGCTGCGCGCGCGCATACCCGCGGGCGCCTGTCCTGCGTGTTCGGCTGCGGCGGCGATCGTGATCGCGGCAAGCGTCCGCTGATGGGCGCGGTCGCGGTGCAGTTGGCGGATCGTGTGGTGATCACCGACGACAACCCGCGCAGCGAATCGCCGCAGGCAATCGTCGAGCAGATTCTTGCCGGGATCGACGTGTCCGAGCGCGGGCCGGTGCTGGTAATTCATGTCCGGGCTGCTGCGTTCCGCGCCGCGGTCGCCGCCGCCGGTGCCGACGATGTGGTGCTGGTCGCCGGCAAGGGCCACGAGGAAACCCAGACCTATGGTGGGGAAGTGCGCGCGTTCAGCGATCGCCGCTTCGTCGCCGAACTGGTGGGAGCGGCCGCATGAGCGCGATGCAATCGCTCTCCGACTTTGCGCGCGACCTGCAGATTGAACTGCAGGGAGCCGATCGTCCGGTGCAGCGTGTGACCACCGACAGCCGCAGCCTGCAGCCGGGCGATCTGTTCGTCGCGCTGAGCGGTGAACGCCACGATGGCCATGATTATGTACTGCAGGCAATGACCGCCGGTGCCGCGGGCGCGCTGGTGTCGCGCCGGCAGGCGGTGGATCTGCCGCAACTTTGCGTGCCCGATACCCTGCTCGGTCTGCAGGCCGTTGCCGCCGCCTGGCGCGCGCGGCTGTCGCTGCCGGTCGTTGCGGTGACCGGCAGCAATGGCAAGACCACGACCAAGCAACTGCTGCGTTCGGTGCTGGCCGTGCGCGGTCCGGTGCTGGCGACGCGCGGCAATCTCAACAATCACATCGGCGTGCCGCTCACCTTGCTCGAGCTGCGTCCTGATCATCGCAGCGCGGTGGTCGAGATGGGCGCCAATCATGCCGGCGAGATCGCGCGACTGACGGAGCTGACGCGGCCCGACGTCGGAGTGGTGACGCAGGCCGGCGATGCGCATCTCGAAGGCTTCGGCTCGCGCGATGGCGTCGCCCAGGCCAAGGGCGAGTTGTTTGCCGGAATGCGTGGCGGCATCGCGGTGATCAATGGCGATGATCTGTATGCACCGCTGTGGCAGCAACTGGCGCGGAACTCTGCGCAGCTGCGCTTCGGTCTGCAGGATCAGGTCGATGTGCAGGCGCTGCATCTGCAGGCGTTCGCGTCCAACGACGTGGCCGGTACGCAGTTCGTACTGCGCACGCCGGATGCGCGCGTGACCGTGCGCCTGCCGCTGCCGGGCCGGCACAACGTGATGAATGCCCTGGCCGCGGCGGCCTGCGCCGTCGCACTGGGGATCGACGCCACGGAGATCGCCGCCGGACTCGAGCGCGTCGAGGCGGCGGAAGGGCGGCTCGGCTGGAAGACCACGCGCGAAGGCGCGCGCCTGCTCGACGACAGCTACAACGCCAATCCCAGTTCGCTGCGCGCCGGCATGGAACTGCTGGCGGCGCAGCCGGGCGAGCGCTGGCTGGTGCTGGGCGGCATGGCGGAGCTGGGCGGCAACGCGGCACAGCTGCATCTCGAAGCGGGACGCGCTGCCCGCCAGCTCGGCATCGACCGCCTGTACGCGCTGGGCCCGCTCGCAGCCGAAGCGGCACGAGGCTTCGGCGAACACGGGGCTGCATTCGACGAGGTTGCCGCGCTGGTTGCCGCGCTGAAGCCACTGCTGAATCCGACAACCACTTTACTGGTGAAAGGCTCCCGCTCCGCGCGGATGGAACGCGTGGTGCAGGCCCTGACCGATACCGCTGCCGGGGGGCAGCACTGATGCTCTACTACCTTGCCGACGCCCTGCGTCCCTATGTCAGCGGTATGAACCTGTTTTCATACCTCACGTTCCGCAGCGTGCTGGGCGTGCTGACCGCGCTGATCGTCTGCTTCTCGTTCGGTCCGTGGATGATCGAGCGGCTGTATCGCTTCAAGTTCGGCCAGCCGGTACGCGAGGACGGACCGCAGACGCATCTGAAGAAAACCGGCACGCCGACCATGGGCGGCGTGCTGATCCTGTTTGCGATCTCGGTCGCGACGCTGCTGTGGGCCGATCTTAGCAATCGCTTCGTCTGGTTCGCCCTGCTGGTGACGCTGTCGTTCGGTGCCGTCGGCTTTGCCGACGACTTCATCAAGATCAAGCACAAGAACCCGAAAGGTCTGCCGGCGCGCAAGAAGTACTTCTGGCTGTCGCTGGCCGGGTTCAGCGTGGCAACGCTGGTGTTCGTGACCGCGCGTGCGCCGGTGGAGACCACGCTGATCCTGCCGTTCGTCAAGGACGTATCGATCTCGCTGGGAATCTTCTTCATTCCCTGGGCCTATCTGGTGATCGTCGGCAGCAGCAATGCGGTGAACCTGACCGATGGCCTTGACGGACTGGCGATCATGCCGACCGTGCTGGTGGCCTCGGCACTGGGTGTGTTCGCGTATGCCAGCGGCAACGCCGTGATCTCGCGCTATCTCGGCATTCCGTATATCGCCGGAGTCGGCGAGCTGGCGATCTTCTGCACCGCGATTGCCGGCGCCGGTCTCGGCTTCCTGTGGTTCAACGCCTATCCGGCCCAGGTGTTCATGGGCGACGTCGGCGCGCTGGCGCTCGGCGCGGCGCTGGGCATCGTTGCGGTGCTGGTGCGCCAGGAAATCGTGCTCGCGATCATGGGCGGCATCTTTGTCGCCGAAACCCTGTCGGTCGCGATCCAGGTGCTCTATTTCAAATGGAGTGGCGGCAAGCGCGTGTTCCGCATGGCGCCGCTGCATCACCACTACGAGCTGAAGGGCTGGCCGGAGCCGAAGATCATCGTGCGCTTCTGGATCATCACGCTGATTCTGGTGCTGATCGGCCTCGCTTCGCTGAAGGTGAGGTGATGATGAACGCCGGGAATCGGAAGGCGGAAAGCGGAAACCGTTACCACGGGCAGCGAATGCTGGTCGTGGGTCTCGGTGCTTCCGGCATTTCCGCACTGCGCTACCTCGTGCGCGAAGGCGCTGAGGTGGTGGTGACCGATTCGCGTGCGCAGACGGCAGCGACGGCTGCCTTGCAGGCGCAGTTTCCTGCGGTTGAATTCCGCGTCGGCGGTTTCGACGCGCCGCAGCCCTTGACGCAGTTTGCAACGGCTGTGGTCTCGCCCGGTGTCGCACTGGACGATCCGTTCGTGCGCGAGCTGTTCGAAGCCGGTGTGCCGGTGATCGGCGACATCGAGCTGTTCGCGCGTGCGGTGGGGTCGGTCCCTGTGGTCGGCATCACCGGCTCCAACGGCAAGTCCACCGTCACCACGCTGGTCGGCGAGATGGCGCGTGCGGCGGGTCTGCGGGTGCAGGTGGGCGGCAATCTCGGACCGCCGGCGCTGGACCTGCTTCGCGACGACGCGCAGCTGTATGTGCTGGAGCTGTCGAGCTTTCAGCTTGAGACCACGCAAACGCTGCACTGCAAGGCTGCGACCTTCCTGAACCTGTCCCAGGACCATCTGGATCGTCACGGCAACATGGCGCATTACGGCGCCGTGAAGGCACGGATCTTCAATCACTGCGATGTCGCGGTGATCAACCGCGATGATGCGGTGGTGCAGCAGCATGCGCTCGCCGCCATCCAGGGCGCACGCGTGGTGTCGTTCGGACTCGGTGCGCCGGAGCACGGGCACTACGGCTTGATCGACGAAGCCGGTGAGTACTGGCTGGCCACTGGCGCCGAACGTCTGCTGGCCGGCAGCGCGTTGAAGATCTTTGGACTACACAACGCCGACAACGCGTTGGCCGCGCTCGCGCTCGCGGATGCCATCGGTATCGCACGCGAGCACAGCCTGGGTGCGCTGCGCGCGTTTGCCGGTCTGCCGCACCGCTGCGAATTCGTCGGCGAGCATGCGGGCGTGCAGTATTTCAACGATTCCAAGGGGACCAATGTCGGCTCGACGTTGGCGGCGCTGATGGGGTTGCCGGCACCGATCGTGTGGCTGGGCGGCGGTCAGGGCAAGGGACAGTCGTTCGTCGAACTGCGTGCGGCGCTGGCGGAAAAGAGCCGTGCCGCGGTGCTGTTCGGAGAAGATGCGGCGCTGATCGAGCGCGACATCCTCGGCGCCGTGCCGGTGTATCGCGCGCCCGACATGAATGCCGCACTGGCGTGCGCACGCAGTCTCGCACTCGCCGGCGATCGGGTGCTGCTGTCGCCGGCCTGTGCCAGCATGGATCAGTTCAAGAATTACGCCGAGCGCGGCGAGCAGTTCCGTGCGGCGGTGGAGCGGCTGGCATGAACTTCCCGCTCGCACAGACCCTGACGCGCAACTGGTCGGCCTCCCTGCCTCAGGCGCGCTACGGCCTCGATGCCTGGCTGTGCACGGCCCTGGCGATCCTGCTGTCACTGGGGCTGGTCATGGTGGCCTCGGCTTCGCTGGCGCAGGCCGAGAAACTGACCGGCGAACCGTTCTACTTCTTCTATCGGCAGCTGATGTTCATCGGTCTGGGCGGCCTGATCGGTTTCATCATGTACTGCGTGCCGATGAAGCAATGGGAGAGCACCAGCCTCTGGCTGTACGTGTTCGCGTTGTTCCTGCTGGTGATGGTGCTGGTGCCCGGTGTCGGCATCAGCGTCAATGCGGCGCGTCGCTGGATCGATCTCGGACTGTTCCGACTGCAGGCCTCGGAAGCGGCGCGACTGGCGCTGATCATCTACCTGGCCGGTTACATCGCGCGTCGCCAAGCGGTGTTGCAGAACACGTTCAAGGGCTTGTTCGTGCCGCTGGCGGCGCTGCTGCCGGCCTGCGGCCTGCTGCTGGCCGAACCGGACTTCGGTGCGACCGCGATCCTGATGGGCGTCGCGTTCCTGATGCTGTTTCTCGGCGGCGCACGCGTGCATTACTACCTCGGTCTGGTCGCGGTGGCGGGCAGTGCGCTGGCAGTGATCGCGATCGCCGCGCCGTATCGCCTGAAGCGCCTGCTGAACTTCACCAATCCCTGGGCCGATGTCGAGAATGGCGGCTGGCAGCTGGCGCAGTCGCTGATCGCCGTGGGCCGCGGTGAATGGACCGGCGTCGGTCTCGGCAACAGCGTGCAGAAGCTGTTGTATCTGCCGGAAATGCATACCGACTTCATCTTCGCGATTCTGGCCGAGGAACTGGGCCTGCTCGGCATCGCCGTGCTGCTCGCACTGTTCATGGTGGTGCTCTGGCGCGGGTTTGCGATCGGCCGCGCCGCGGAACTCGATCGTCGCTACTTCCAGGCCTATCTCTGCTACGGCCTGACCGGCTGGCTCGGCATGCAGGCACTGATCAACATGGCCGTGAACATGGGGCTGCTGCCGACCAAGGGCCTGACGCTGCCGTTGCTGTCCTACGGCGGCTCTTCGCTGCTGACGGTGTGCGCAATGCTCGGACTGATCCTGCGTGTCGACTACGAGAATCGCGCCGCGTCGTTCGGCGTGCGCTCGGCGGAGGACAAGCCATGAAGCTGCTGATCATGGCCGGCGGCACCGGCGGTCACGTCTACCCCGCACTCGCGGTCGCGCACCACCTGCGCGCGCAAGGCCACGAGATCGTCTGGATGGGGGCACCCGACAGCTTCGAAGCGCGCGTGGTGCCGGCCAATGGCCTGGCGATCGAGTTCGTGCGCGTCTCGGGATTGCGAGGCAAGGGCGTGATGAAACTGCTGCAGGCGCCGTTGCTGCTGTTGCGCGCGGTCTGGCAGGCACTTGCGATCCTGCGGCGGCAGCAACCGGACGTCGTGCTCGGCATGGGCGGCTTTGCAGCCGGACCGGGCGGCGTCGCGGCCTGGTTGTCGCGCAGGCCGCTGGTGATTCACGAACAGAACGCCGCGGCGGGCATGACCAATCGCGCGCTCGCGCGTCTGGCCACCGGCGTGCTGCAGGCGTTTCCGAATACTTTCGTCGGCGCACGCACGGTCGGCAACCCGGTGCGCGACGGATTTTCCGCGCTGCCGTCACCGGCACAGCGGCTGGCGCATGAGGGGCCGCTGCGGGTGCTGGTGATGGGCGGCAGTCAGGGCTCCAAGGCCTTGAACGAACGCGTGCCGCAGGCGCTGGCATTGATTGCCGCCGATGCGCGTCCGCAGGTGCGCCATCAGGCCGGACGCACGCTCGCGGTTGCACAGCAGGCCTATGCCGCCGCCGGCATCGATGCCGAGGTGACGGCGTTCATCGACGATGTGCCCGCGGCGATGGCCTGGGCAGATCTGGTGATCTGCCGCTCCGGTGCGTCCACCGTGGCAGAGCTGTGTGCGGCTGGCGTCGCCAGCGTGCTGGTGCCGTACCCGCATGCGGTCGATGACCACCAGACCCGCAACGCCGAATACCTCACCGCGGCGCAGGCGGCGCTGCTGGTGCCGGAATCACAACTGACCGATGCGCATCTTGCGCAGCTGCTGCAACAGCTGTCGGAGGATCGTGCGCGGCTACGGCGGATGGCAGCGGCGGCGCGCACGCGCGCCTGGTCGAATGCCACCACGCAGATTGCCGATGCCTGCCTTGCGCTCGCCGGCGAAGGAACGCACTGATGCCCACGACACCCGCACTGCAGACGCTGATGACCACGCCGATGCGCCGCGTGCGCCGCATTCACCTGCTCGGCATCGGCGGCTCCGGCATGGCCGGGATCGCCGAAGTGCTGCTCAATCTCGGCTATACCGTCACCGGCACCGACCTGAAGGAGAGTCCAGCGACGCGGCGCCTGCAGGATCTGGGTGCGCAGCTGTTCTTCGGTCATCGTGCCGAGAACGCGGCGGGCGCCGACGCGGTCGTGGTTTCAACGGCTGTGAAAGCCGGCAATCCGGAGCTGGAGTACGCGCGCGAGAACCGCATTCCGGTGGTGCGCCGCGCCGAGATGCTCGCGGAGCTGATGCGCTTCCGTTACGGCATTGCGCTGGCCGGTACGCACGGCAAGACCACCACCACCAGCCTGGTGGCCAGCGTACTGGCCGAGGGCGGACTCGATCCGACCTATGTGATCGGCGGCAAGCTGAAGTCGGCCGGCACCAATGCGCGGCTCGGCGCAGGACACTACCTAGTGGCGGAAGCCGACGAGAGCGATGCCTCGTTCCTGCATCTGTCGCCGATGATCGCGGCGGTCACCAATATCGACGCCGATCATCTCGAAACCTACAACCACGATTTCTCGCGCCTGCGCGAAACCTTCATCGAGTTCCTGCATCGCCTGCCGTTCTATGGTCTGGCAGTGCTGTGCGTCGATGATCCGGTGGTGCGGGCAACGGTTGCGGAGATCGGGCGTCCGATCCTGACTTACGGTTTTGCCGAGGATGCCGACGTGCGTGCCCTCGAAGTGCGACCGCAGGGTGCCGGTGCGTTCTTCACCGTGGCATTCCGCGATGCTGCGGACGCACCGCACGAAGAGTTTCACCTCAATCTGCCGGGCCGCCACAACGTGCAGAACGCGCTGGTGGCGATTGCCATCGGCCGCGAACTGGGCGTCAGCTTCGATGCGATGCGCCGCGCGTTCACCCGCTTTCAGGGCATTGGCCGTCGCTGTGAGCCGCATGGCGAACTGGCGCTGACGACCGGACGTTTCCTGCTGGTCGATGACTACGGACATCATCCGCGTGAGATCGCGGCCACGTTCCAGGCGATGCGGGCATCGCATCCGGAGCGACGTCTGGTGGTGGCGTTCCAGCCGCATCGCTACTCCCGCACCCGCGATCTGTTCGAGGATTTCTGCGCGGTACTCAGCGAGGCCGATGCGCTGGTGTTGGCCGAGGTGTATGCGGCCGGCGAAGCACCGATGAAGGATGCCGATGGTCGCGCGCTGGCGCGCGGCATCCGCGCGCGCGGACGCGTCGAGCCGGTGTTTGTCGAGAATGTTGCGGAGCTGCCGGATGCACTGGAAGGCGTGCTGCGTGACGGCGACCTGCTGCTGACGCTGGGCGCCGGCGACATCGGCGGTCTGCCGGCGGCGCTGTTGCGCAAGTTCTCCAAGGAGGGCTCGCAATGAGAGGCGTCCTGCGCAACAACGAGCCCCTGTCACGCCACACCTCCTGGAAGGTGGGTGGTGCGGCTGATCGCTACTACGAGCCCGCGGATCGCGAGGACCTGATCGATTTCGTGCGCAGTCTCGATGCGGCGGAACCCATCCTGTGGGTCGGCCTCGGCAGCAATCTGCTGGTGCGCGATGGCGGCTTCCGCGGCACCGTGCTGTCGCTGCATGGCGCGCTGAATCATCTGGAGCGGCTGGCCGACAACAGCGTCTCGGCCGAAGCCGGTGTGCACTGTGCGCGGCTGGCCAAGTTCACGGTGGGCCGCGGTCTTGCGGGCGGCGCCTTCTTCGGCGGCATTCCCGGCACCGTGGGCGGTGCGCTGGCGATGAATGCCGGTGCCCACGGCGGCGAGACCTGGGATGTGATCGACGAGGTGGAAATCCTTTATCGCGATGGTCGTACCGCATGGCTGCCGCGCACGGCGTTCCGCTATGGCTATCGCCATGTCGAATGGCCCGAGGGCATGGCCGGCTTCCTGGCCGCGCGCATGACCTTTGCCGCGGATGTCGAGGGTCGGGCCGAGCGCGATCTCAAGGACTGGATCGCGCGTCGCAAGGCGACGCAGCCGGTCGGCAAACCCAGTGCCGGCAGCACCTTCCGCAACCCGCCCGGCGACCATGCCGCGCGCCTGATCGAGCAGGCCGGACTCAAGGGACACCGCATCGGCGGTGCCGAGGTTTCGACCTTGCACGCCAATTTCATCATCACCGACGACCGCGCCTGCGCGGCGGACGTCGAGCAGTTGATCGCGCAGATCGCCGACACCGTCGAGCAGCAGTTCGGCGTGCGCCTGCATCCTGAAGTTCGCGTCGTGGGGGTGCCGGGATGAAGCGCACAGCAAACGCGCAGGATTTCGGCAAGGTAGCTCTGTTGATGGGCGGCTGGGTGAGTGCACGCGCTTGCGAAGTGCCAGTGGCACTTCGCGCGGGTGCGAACGCACGGCCAGGGATGGCCGGGCCGGGGGTGGGGCTGGCGGCAAAGTCTCGCCAGGGATGGCAGCGCTGCACGGCTGGGAGCGCTGCACATGGCTAGAAAGACCAGCGACCCCAAGGATTTCGGCAGGGTAGCTCTGTTGATGGGCGGCTGGAGTTCCGAACGCCAGGTCTCACTGTGGAGCGGGCAGGGCATCCATGAGGCGCTCAAGGCCAAGGGCGTCGATGTCACCGCCATCGACGCGACCCCGCAGAACGTATTGACGCTCGGCGCGCAGGGCTACGACCGCGTGTTCAACATCCTGCACGGCACCGGCGGCGAAGACGGCACGGTGCAGGCTGCCCTGCAGTTGCAGAACCTGCCGTACACCGGCAGTGGCGTGCTGGCCTGTGCGTTGGCGATGGACAAGTTGCGCACCAAGCGCCTGTGGAAAGCCGAAGGTCTGCCGACCCCGGACTATCTGTGGATCCGTACGCGCGCCGATCTTGAGATCGCGGTGCAGCGCCTCGGGCTGCCGTTGATCATCAAGCCATCGGAAGAGGGCTCCAGTGTCGGCATCACCAAGGTGAAGTCGGCGGATCAGCTCGAAGCGGCCTGGCTGCTGGCGCGCGGCGACAGTCATCGTGTGGTCATGGCGGAGCGTTTCATCGCGGGCCGCGAGTTCACCTGCGCGCTGCTGAACGGCGTTGCGCTGCCGGTGATCCATATCGAGCCGGATGGCGAGTTCTACGACTACAACGCCAAATACATTTCCAACGCCACCCGCTATCACTGCCCGAGCGGGCTCGATGCGGCGCTGGAAGCGCGCATCCAGGCACAGTGCCTGAGTGCATTCGACATGCTCGGCGCCTCGGGATGGGGTCGCGTCGATTTCATGCTCGATGCCGATGACCAGCCCTGGTTGATCGAAGCGAATCTGGTGCCGGGCATGACCTCGCACAGCCTGGTGCCGCTGGCGGCACAGGCGCGCGGCATCGGTTACGCCGAACTGTGCTGGAACATTCTCGAAGCCACGCTGCCGGATCACGCACCGGAGGGCGGCGGATGACCGCACTCGCCATGACTGCCGACGATTTCAACGACGACGATCTGCCTCAGGACGACAGCACTGCCAGTCGCCGCTGGCTGACGCCGCTGATCACGGCGGCGACGGCGTTGGCGGCACTGCTACTCGGCGCGTGGCTGGCGCTGGAAGTGAGTGGCGCCGATCGCATTCGCGTGGTGCAGATCGAAGGTGAATTCAAGCGCACCCGTTCCTCCGAAGTCGAAGCCGCGGTGCGGCCGTTCATTGAAACCTCGCTGGCCGGGGTCGAGCTGGATGCTGCGCGGCGCGCAGTGGAAGAGCTGCCGTGGATCGCGCGCGCGCGCGTCGAGCGCGTGTGGCCGGACCGCCTGCATCTGCGGGTCTGGGAGCGGGTGCCGTTTGCGCGCTGGGGTGAGCAGCAGTTGCTCGACAGCGACAACCAGGTGTTCGCACCGCAGGACATCACGACGCTGGCATCGCTGCCGTTGCTGAGCGGCGGTGAGGGCACGGAAATCGAAGTCGCCGATACCTATCGGCGGCTGGCGGTGCGACTGGCGGACAGTCCGTTCGCACTCGCCGGACTGGCGCGCGATGCACGCGGCGAATGGACCGCGCGCACGAACTCGGAGATCGAGCTGCGCTTTGGTCGCGGTGATCCGACGCTGGCGCTGGACACCTTGCTGGGGCCTGCGAAGCAGGCATTGCAGGATCGAATTGTCGAAGTGTCCTACCTGGACCTTCGCTACACCAATGGCTTTTCAGTGGGTTGGCGGTCGCCGCAGCTGACGCAGCCCAAGAAATCGGGAGTGAAGTAATGGCACGACGTGAAGAACGCAACTTGCTGGTCGGTCTGGACATCGGCACGTCGAAATGCGTGGCGGTGGTCGGGCAGATCATGCCGGAAGGCCATGTCGAGATCGTGGGGCGTGGCGAACACGCGTCGCGCGGCATGAACCGCGGCGATGTGGTCAATATCGAGCAGACCACGCAGGCGATCAAACGCGCGGTCGAGAACGCCGAGCATATGGCCAACTGCCGTGCGCAGTCGGTGTATGTTGGCATTTCCGGCACACACATCCGCAGCTTCAACTCCACCGGCGTGGCGCCGGTGCGTGCCGGCGCGGTCAGCGAGCGTGATGTCGAAAGCGTGATCGACGCCGCGCGTGCGATCGCGATTCCGGCGGACCAGAAAATCCTGCACGTGATTCCGCAGGAGTTCGTGGTTGATGGTCGCGAGGGCATTCTCGAACCGATCGGCATGCATGGCGTGCGACTGGAAGCGAAGGTGCACATCGTCACCGGTTCGATCTCCGCCGCGCAGAACATCTACAAGTGCGTCGAATCCTGCGGCCTGCGCATCGACAAGCTGATCCTGCAGCACCTCGCTTCGAGCTACTCGACGCTGTTGCCGGACGAGCGGGATCTCGGCGTATGCCTGGTCGACATCGGCGGCGGTACCTCCGATATCGCGGTGTTCCGCGGCGGCACCATCCGCCATACCGCGGTGCTGCCGATCGCCGGCAATCAGGTAACCAACGACATCAGCGTCGCGTTCCGCACGCCGGGGCCCTACGCCGAGGAGATCAAGACCAAGTTCGGCTGTGCGCTGCCGCAGTTCGCCGCGGCGCATGAAGAGATCGAGGTCAAGGGGGTCGGCGATCAGCCGGCGCGGCGGCTGTCGCGCCTGACGCTGGCCGAGGTGATCAAGCCGCGTTACGAAGAACTGTTCCGCTTCATCCGCAAGGAGCTGCATCGCTCCGACTGGTACGAGTTGATCGCGGGCGGAATCGTGCTCACCGGCGGCTCGGCGCAGATGCCGGGCGTGGTCGAGCTGGCCGAGGAAGTGTTCGAACTGCCGGTGCGACTGGGCATCCCGCAGAACGTCGAGGGACTCAAGGATGTGATGCGCAATCCGGCATACGCCACGGCCGCTGGTCTGCTGCTGTACGGACGTCAGAACCAGCCGCAGCCGAGCCGGCTGCCGACGCAGGGCGTGGGCTACTGGTCGCAGCGCATCAGCGAATGGTTCAAGGGCAGTTTTTGAGCGGCGATTTGCCGCGTTTTGAAAGTAGTGAGGCGTCAGTTGCAGATGTTGAGTTAATTACGCTTTCGAATCTTTGTTATTGACATTGGCACAGTTTTAAACCATATTAAAGTCGCGGAAATTTTTATAAATAAAAACGACAGCCAATCGGTAACGGAAGACGAGAGGGTGGCGGCCCTGCCGGGTTGTGACGGCAGGGGAGATGGCAACACGGAATACAGCGCGTAAGCGCAGGAGCAGGAACATGGGCGGACAGACGAGAGAAGTTTTTGAACTGGACGATGGCCAGCGCAAGCGCGCGGTCATTCGCGTCATCGGCGTCGGCGGTGGTGGTTGCAACACCGTCAACCAGATGGCGCAGGCCAGCATCGACGGCGTGGATTTCATCAGCGCCAACACGGATCGCGACCACCTTGAGCGTTGCGTTCCCACCAACCAGCTGCAGATGGGCGTCGAGATCACGCGTGGTCTGGGCGCGGGTTCCAATCCCGAAGTCGGTCGCCAGGCCGCCGAGGAAGACCGCGACCGCATTCGTGAAATGATCGAAGGCACCGACCTGTTGTTCGTCACCGCGGGCATGGGTGGCGGCACCGGCACCGGCGCGGCGCCGGTGATCGCGCAGGTGGCCAAGGAACTCGGCATCCTGACCATTGCCGTGGTCACCAAGCCGTTCTCGCACGAAGGCAAGAAGCGCATGGCTGTCGCACAGCGCGGCATCGATGAACTGCGTCAGTACACCGATTCGCTGATCCTGATTCCGAACGAGAAGCTCAGCCTCGTCCTCGGCAAGAAGGTTTCGCTGCTGAATTGCTTCAAGGCGGCCAACGACGTGCTGCAGAACGCGGTGCAGGGAATTTCCGATCTGATCACCCGCCCGGGCCTGATCAACGTCGACTTCGCCGACGTCAAGACGGTGATGTCCAACCGCGGCATGTCGATGATGGGCATGGGTATCGCCAGCGGCGAAGACCGTGCGCAGAAGGCGGTCGAGATGGCGCTGTCCAGCCCCTTGCTGGATGACATCGAGCTGCAGGGCGCACGCGGCCTGCTGGTCAACGTCACCTGCGACGAAAGCCTGTCGCTCGAAGAGTACGAGTACATCAGTGCGCGCGTGGGCGAGATCGCTTCCGAGGAAGCGGACGCCAAGGTCGGCATGTCGATCAACCCGAACCTCAACGGCGAACTGCGCGTGACCGTGGTGGCCACCGGGCTGAATGGGCACAAGCATCACGCGGCGATGCCGGTGATGGGCGCGCCCCAGGCCGCGCAGAACCCGCGCGTGACGCAGTTCATCCGTCCGGAAATGCCGACGATGCCGCAGTTGGGCACGCCGTCGCTGAACTCGCAGACGCTGGAAGTCCCGGCGTACGCGCGTCAGCAGCGCAAGGTCGCGGTCGGTGGCGGCGGGTTCCCGCTGGTCGACGACGACATCATCAATATCCCGGCCTTCCTGCGCAATCAGGCTGACTGAGGAGCGTAAAACCCTGCTCCCGCGCCCACCACCGCCCGGTGGGCGCGGCTCCGGCGGCTTGACCGCCGGAAACTCGTGGTAAACTTCCGTGTCATATAAGGCGCGGCGTGCTGATAGCGCCGCGCCTTTTCTTTTTTCCGACTTCCGACACGTAATGGTCCGTCAACGCACGATCAAGCAAGCCATCCGCGCCAGCGGTATCGGTCTGCACTCTGGCCGCAAGGTCTTCATGTCGCTGCTGCCGGCAGGACCGGACACCGGCATCGTGTTTCGCCGTACCGACCTCAGCCATTCGGTCGAAGTGCCCGCTCAGGCGCAACTGCTGCGCGAGGCGGTGATGTGCAGCACCCTGGTGGCCGACGACGGCACCAAGATCATGACCATCGAGCATCTGATGTCGGCGCTCGCGGGTCTGGGCATCGACAACTGCTCGGTGGAGCTCTCTTCGGCGGAAGTGCCGATCATGGATGGTAGTTCCGGCCCGTTCGTGTTCCTGCTGCAGTCGGCCGGCATCCACGAGCAGGACGCCCCCAAGCGCTTCATGCGTATCCGCCAGCCGGTGCAGGTGCAGGACGGCGACAAGTGGGCGCGCTTCGAACCCTACGAGGGCTATCGCCTCTCGTTCAGCATCGATTTCAAGCACCCGGTGTTCAAGACCTCGGCGCAGCAGGCGGTCGTGGAGTTTTCCACCGCGAGCTACGTCAAGGAAGTTTCGCGGGCCCGTACCTTCGGGTTCATGCGCGAGCTGGACACCTTGCGCGCCAACGATCTGGGCCTGGGCGCCAGCCTCGATAACGTCGTCGCGCTGGATGAATACCGCGTGGTCAATGCCGACGGCCTGCGCTACGAGGACGAGTTCGTTCGCCACAAGATTCTCGACGCGGTGGGCGATCTCTATTTGCTGGGGCACCCGGTGATTGGCGCGTATACCGCCTACAAATCAGGCCATGCGCTGAACAACAAGCTGGTGCGTGCGGTGCTCGACGATCCGGCGTCGTACGAGATCGTCACCTACGAGGATCAGGAGATGGCGTCTCCGATCGCGTTCGTCCGTGGCAGCCTGGCGGCAGCGGGCTGATCGCCAGACTCAGCACCCTGAAACCAGAACCCCCATCCATTCAGCCACTTGTCTTGCGTTATCGCGGCGCAGGTCGATATAGTCAGCGCTTGGCGTCCGCCGGAGGGGGGCGCACCCTGGTTTCCACCCGGGTGCAGACGAGCTGATAGCGGCTGCCAAGCCAAGCCAGCAACGAAGCACTGCGATAGCGCAGGGGCACTAGCGCGGTAGCTGAAATGGAGTAAATCACGAGCGTATCGCCGCGTACATTGGCGATGCGAAGGTGTGCTACCCATGGCTCGGGGGACCATTCGCTCAGATGGCGGTTGATCTCACTCAAGAGTCGCGCACGCGTCAGCGTGCCGGCCAGTTGTGATGCATTTTGGCCCAGGCATTGCTTCAGTGTCAGCGGGTCTTGCGTAGAGGAAGTCATCGTCAGCCATGGACATTATAGTTGTCAGCGATAAACGCGATCGAACCTGGAGAGTCCGGGTCGACCTGCGACATGTTCTGGGCTGGTTGCCGCTGGCCGTTGCCGGCGTTCTGGTTCTTTCCCTTTGTTTTTCAGCGGGATACTGGCTGCGTGATGAAGGCAAGTCAGTGTTGCCGTCCAGCCTGGTCAGTACCTGGGCCAAGGAAGTCGGCGAGCAACGCCGGGCGCTGGTGCAGGCCCGTGGCGAAGCCGAGCAGAACGCGGCGGCACTGGCGCGGCGTATCGCGCAGCTGCAGGCCCATATGCTGCGCCTGGACGCGGCGGGTCAGCGACTGACCGAAATTGCCGGCCTGGAGCAGGGCGAATTCAATTTCTCCGAGCCGCCCGCCGTGGGCGGCCCTGAAGTGGCCGGTACCGGGACGACGCTGGATCCGGTGCTGGTGTCGCTGAATGCCTTCGAGCGGCAGCTGAGCGATCGTGAGCGTCAATTCCGCGTGCTCGAAGACCTGCTGCTGGCGGGCCGCTTGCAGAAGGAAGTGCGTCCTTCCGGCTGGCCGATCGAAAGCGGCTGGATCAGTTCCCTGTTCGGCACCCGCACCGACCCCTTCACCGGCCGCCTGACGCGCCACACCGGCGTGGATTTCGCCGGTCGTGCCGGTGCGGATGTGCTGGCAGTGGCATCGGGCATCGTCACCGAAGCCGGTTCACGCGACGGCTACGGCAATCTCGTGGAGATCAATCACGGCAATGGTTATGCAACACGCTACGCGCACAATGCCGAGTTGCTGGTGAAAGTGGGGGACCGCATCAGCCGCAGCCAGCAGATTGCCCGTATCGGCTCATCGGGCCGTTCCACCGGGCCACATGTGCATTTCGAAGTCCTGTTCAACGGCGCACTGGTCGATCCTGCCCAGTACATCCAGGCGACACGCTGAGCCCAGCGCCGGACGGTCCGGGGCTTGAATCGACGGGCCGCGCCCCAAGCAAGGCATAATAGTCTTGCCCATTTTTCTTCTTTAAGAACCCTGCCGCCTGCTGTTTGACGGCATCACGACCGACACCTATGTTCAATTCGCTGCTGGCTCGCGTCTTCGGGAGCCGCAATCAACGTCTTCTCAAGGGTTTTGACCGCCTGGTTTCCCAGGTCAACAGCCTTGAGCCCCGGTTTGCAGCATTGAGTGATGCCGAGCTTGCCGAGCAAACGGTGCTGTTCCGTGAGCGGCTGGCCAAGGGGGAAAAGCTCGAGAGCGTGCAGGCAGAAGCCTTTGCCGTGGTCCGCGAGGCGGGCAAGCGGGTGCTGAACATGCGCCATTTCGATGTGCAGCTGATCGGCGGCGCGATCCTGAATCAGGGCAAGATCGCCGAGATGCGCACCGGCGAAGGCAAGACCCTGGTCGCAACGCTGGGCGCTTACCTGAATGCCCTGCCGGGCAAGGGCGTGCATATCGTCACCGTCAACGACTATCTGGCGCGTCGTGACGCCGAGTGGATGGGGCGCATCTTCCGCTTCCTCGGCCTGACCGTCGGCGTTGCGGTTGCGGGTCAGACGCCACAGGAGAAGCGCGAGGCCTATGCCTCCGACATCACCTACGCGACCAACAACGAACTGGGCTTCGATTACCTGCGCGACAACATGGCGTTCGCGGCGGCCGACAAGGTGCAGCGCGGGCAGAATTACGCGATCGTCGATGAAGTCGACTCGATCCTGATCGACGAAGCCCGTACGCCGCTGATCATCAGCGGTCCGACGGATGATGATCCGGAGCTGTATCGCAAGATCAACGCGCTGGTCGGCAAACTGGAGCGCCAGCAGGAAGAGGAAGGTCCCGGTGATTTCAGCGTCGAAGAAAAATCCAAGCAGGTGCATCTGACTGAAGCCGGTCACGAGAAAGTCGAAGGGCTGATGCGCTCGGCGCAGCTGCTGGGAGAGGACGACAGTCTCTACGACGCTGCGAACATCATCCTGCTGCATCACCTCAACGCCTTGCTGCGTGCGCACCAGCTCTACAAGCGCGATGTCGAGTACATCGTGCGCGGCGGGCAGGTGGTGATCATCGATGAATTCACCGGCCGCATGATGGCCGGTCGTCGCTGGAGCGACGGCCTGCATCAGGCGATCGAGGCCAAGGAAGGGGTGCAGATCCAGCAGGAAAACCAGACGCTGGCGAGCATCACCTTCCAGAACTATTTCCGCCTGTACAACAAGCTGTCCGGCATGACCGGCACCGCGGACACCGAGGCGTTCGAGTTCCAGAGCATCTACAACCTGGAAGTCGCGGTGGTGCCGCCGAATCGCCCCCTCGCACGCAAGGACCAGGGCGATCTGGTGTTCATGAACACCACCGACAAGTTCAATGCCGTGGTGCAGGAAATCCGCGAGGCCAACAAGCGGCAGCAGCCGGTGCTGATCGGCACCGCGAGCATCGAAACCTCGGAACTGCTGTCGGCGCTGCTGAAGAAGGAAGGCATCGTCCACGAAGTCCTGAACGCCAAGCAGCATGAGCGCGAGGCTGAAATCATCGCGCAGGCCGGTAGCCCCAATGCGGTGACCATCGCCACCAACATGGCGGGTCGCGGTACCGACATCGTGCTCGGCGGCAATCTCGAAACCGAACTGGCCAAGCTGCCGCCCGAAGACACGGCCGCGCATGCCGCAGCGAAGGCCGAATGGCAGCGCCGCCACGATCTGGTCAAGCAGGCCGGCGGCCTGTACGTGATCGGTTCCGAGCGCCATGAATCGCGTCGTATCGACAACCAGTTGCGTGGCCGTTCCGGTCGCCAGGGCGATCCGGGCTCGTCGCGCTTCTATCTGTCGCTGGACGACACCTTGATGCGCATCTTCACCCCGCCGCGCATGCGCACCATGCTTCAGGGTCTGGGCATGCAGCAGGGTGAGGCGATCGAACATCGCTGGGTGTCGCGTGCGATCGAGACGGCGCAGCGCAAGGTCGAGGCGCACAACTTCGATATCCGCAAGAACCTGCTCGAGTACGACAACGTCGCCAACGATCAGCGCAAGGCAGTGTATGAACTGCGCGACAACATCATGCGTGCCGAGCGCGTGACGCCGATGATCGATGACGTGCGTCCCGATGTGGTCAACGCGGTGATCGATGTCTTTGTGCCGCCGCAGACCATCGAGGACCAGTGGAATATCGAAGGCCTGCAGGAAACGCTGAAGCGCGATTTCCAGCTGGAGCTGCCGATCAAGGAATGGCTGGATACCGAGCGCGATCTGAACGAGAAGGGCCTGCGTGCGCGCCTGCTCGACAAGGTGCGGGAAGGCTACGAGCAGAAGAAGGAGCAGGTCGGCGCATCGGTGCTCGAGCACTTCGAGAAGGCCGCGATGCTGCAGGTGCTCGACAACCTGTGGCGCGAGCATCTGGCGGCGATGGACTACCTGCGCCAGGGCATCCATCTGCGCGGCTATGCACAGAAGGACCCGAAGCAGGAGTACAAGCGCGAAGCCTTCACCATGTTCAACGACATGCTGGCGCGCTACAAGCACGATGTGGTGTCGCTGCTGGCGCGGGTACGTATCCAGAGCGAGGCCGAGGTGCAGCAGGTCGAGGAGCAACGCCGCCGCCAGGCCGAGCAGCTCGAGCGCAAGATGCAGATGCAGCACGAGTCTTCGCCGGGGGCAACGATGGCCGATTCGGCTCACGAACCGGAGGCCGCGCCGCGACGCCTGGAATCGGCTCCGGTGCGGGAGAAGCCGGTAACCATGGTGCGCGACATGCCCAAGGTCGGCCGTAACGATCCTTGCCCTTGCGGCAGCGGCAAGAAGTACAAGCAGTGTCACGGCGCGCTGGTTTAGCGCACTGAGGCCGCGCTGGGCAGGGAGTAGCCCTGCGCGGGCAAACGGCTCAGAATATGCAAGGCGCCCGGGCCCGTTCCGGGCGCCTTTTTCGTTGCGCGCCGTGGCAGTCCTTGCTGCCTGGTTCGCCGAGTGGATGCCCCAACCCGTTGGATGACTGATATGGCCGTCAATCTCGAAGCTGCGAGCGTGCTGCACCCCGTCGCCGGCGTACGCCTGGGCGTTGCCGAGGCTGCGATCAAGCGTGCGGGACGCACGGACCTGCTGCTGATCGAGCGGGCCGAGGGCACTCGTGCGGCCGGCGTGTTCACCCGCAATGCGTTCTGCGCGGCGCCGGTCGCGCTGTGCCGCGAGCACTTGGCGGCGCAAGTTCCGGTGCGGGCGCTGCTGATCAATGCGGGCAATGCCAATGCCGCAACTGGCCAGGGTGGGCTTGACGATGCACGGGCGACACAGCGCGCGGTGGCGGAGGCGCTCGGCTGCGCGGCGGAGCAGGTGCTGCCATTTTCGACCGGCGTCATCGGCCAGCGCCTGCCGCTGCAGCGGATGACGGCAGCGATTCCGGTCGCGGCCGCAGCCTTGCAGCCCGACGGCTGGCTGGACGCGATGCGCGCGATCATGACCACCGACACCGTGCCGAAGGGCGCGACCCGCAAGCTGCAGACGGCGCAAGGCGAGATCACGGTCACCGGCATCGCCAAGGGCGTGGGCATGATCTGCCCGGACATGGCGACGCTGCTGGCGTTCATCGGCACCGATGCGCGCCTGAGTCAGGCCGCCGTGGATGCCGCGCTGCGGCAGGCGGTGGCGAGTTCGTTCAACAGCGTTACCGTCGATGGCGATACCTCGACCAACGATTCCTGCATGCTGTTTGCCACGGCGCAAACCGGCAGCCGGGACATCGACGTGGGCGATGCGGATTATCCGGCGATCCTGGCAGCGATTACCGAGGTCTGCGAAGAGCTGGCGCAGGCGATCGTGCGCGACGGCGAGGGCGCGACCAAGTTCATCACCGTCAAGGTCGATGGTGCGCGCGACGAGGCCGAGGCGCGGCAGGTCGCGTATTCGGTGGCGCATTCGCCGCTGGTGAAGACCGCGATGTTTGCCAGCGACGCCAATTGGGGCCGCATCGTCATGGCGATCGGCAAGGCGGGCGTCGTTGGCCTGGATCAGGCCAGTGTCAGCGTCGGACTCGACGAGGTGGCGTTGATCGAGCGCGGTCAGCCGCAACCGGACTATCGCGAGGAACTGGGCGCGGCCGTTGTCGCCAAGCCGGAGTTCACGATCCGCATCGGGCTTGGACGGGGCACTGCCAGCGCCCGGATCTGGACCTGCGATTTCAGCTACGACTACGTCAAGATCAACGCCGAGTACCGCACCTGAGGCGCACGACGTGACCCGGAGCGTGGCTGACAAACCCCTGATCCACGTCGCCGCCGGCGTGTTGCAGCGGGCTGACGGCGACGTGCTGCTGGCGCAGCGGCCCGAGGGCAAGATTGCCGCCGGCTACTGGGAATTCCCGGGCGGCAAGATCGAGCCGGGCGAAAGCGCGCGAGCTGCACTGGCGCGCGAGCTGCATGAGGAACTGGGGATCACGGTGCGCGCCGCACGGCCGTTGATTCGCTTCCGTCACGACTACAGCGATCGCAGCGTGGTGCTCGATACCTGGCTGGTCAGCGCGTTCGACGGCGACCCTGTGGGGCGCGAGGCGCAGGCGTTCCGCTGGACCCCGGTGGAGCGCTTGCTGCGCTGGCCGCAGGCCCTGCCCACTGTGGCGCCGACAGCGCACGTGCTGCAGCTGCCTGTCGACTATGTATTTACGCCGCCGCAGGCATCGCGCGCTGAAATACTGCAGGGTCTGGCGCAGTTGCCGGGCGGCGCGCTGTTGCGCCTGCGGCTGCCGTCTCTGGATGATGCCGCTTACGCACGGCTGGCCCGCGAACTGCTTCCCGCAGTGCACGGCGCCGGACTCAAGCTGGTACTGGATCGCGACCCGCGCCGGGCCAAGGATCTGGGGGCTGATGGCTGGCACGCCAGCAGCCGTGTATTGACGGCGTTGACGGCACGCCCCGAGCAGGCGCCGCAGTTACTGCTGGCATCCTGTCATTCCCCTGAAGCGCTGGTACAGGCGGCCGCCTTGCAGGTCGATGCCGCAGTGCTCGGCCCCGTGCAGGCAACGGCAACCCATCCCGGGCAACCGTCGCTCGGCTGGGCCCGGTTTGGTGAATGGGTGCAACAGGCGGGCTTGCCGGTCTATGCGCTCGGTGGCGTGGGCCCCGCGCAGCGCGAGCAGGCGTTTGCGGCGTATGCGCAGGGCGTCAGCGGAATTTCCGCCTACTGGTGCCGCTGAGTCGCAATGCCGTCAGCACCGCGATTCAGGCGTCATAGACGGCCAATGGGCGCATCCTAGTGATCGGTATCCTGGCCCTGATCTTCGGCCGGGATCGCGTAGCGATCCTCGAACCAGGCGCCGAGGTCGAGCATCTTGCAGCGCTCGCTGCAGAACGGCCGCCACGGATTCGACGGATCCAGGCGCGAGGATTTCCCGCACTGAGGGCACGCAGCAATGCGTGTACGCGGCGGCACCTGCGCACTCACAGCAGGCAGCACTGCATCTTGAACGCAATGTCCTGCTGCGCCTGCTGCGCGCGGGTGTTGGCATCGCGGGCAGACATGAAGCGCACGGTGAAACGATGGCGTCCGGCGCTGATCTCGGGATAGACACTGGCCTGAGCCGGGGCCAGGACACGGACCAGCGTGCTGGGGCCCGTCGGCGTGTGGATGCAGATGCCGTGGCTGGCGATGGCGTCCTGCTCGGGCACGCTGTTGCGCAGCAGACGCAGATACAGGTTGATGGCTTTCTCGAACGGTGCGAGATCGGCAAACCAGGCTTCGAGGTCGCGCTGCGCCCGCTCGTACGGTTGCGACAACCAGAAATGGTAATGCGGCAGATCGAAGCCGCAGGTGCCGCCGGGAATGCCGGAACGGTTCAGCAAGCCGTTGAGGAAATCGCTGCCGCGCAGCAAGGAACCGGCAAATTGCGTTGCCAGTTGTTGCAGGCCGTTGAGTGCCTGCGTGATCTCCGCCAGCACGCCGCCAAGCCGCTCCGCGTCGACACCGGGACGTGCAATCAGCCTGGTCAGGTGCTGATGCTGATCATTCAATTCCTTGAGGATGTCGCTCTTGAGGTCGGAACGCGAAATCACCACCAGGATATCGAGCAGGCTGGCGACCGTATCGCGCATGCCGAATTGAGAATGATCGCCGCGGTGATGACGGTATTGCGCGAACAGCAGCTCCAGGCGCAGGAAGGTCCTCACCCGTTCGGTGAGCGGCTGCTCAAAGACGATCCACTCCGTTCCCTGGGACACTAAAAAATCCGACCGGCTACGCTAATTTTTGATTGTGACTTAGATCACGGAGTGGGGCAAACGCAAGCCGGGCGCGTGGGGCGTGCTGTTTTCCGCAAGATTCAGATAGAAATGATGCAGCTGATGGACCGCCGCTTCGGTCTGCTCCGGTGAGCCGGTGTTCTCCAGCACATCGTTGGCCGCCTGCAGGCGCGCGTCGCGTGAGGCCTGGGCAGCGAGCATGCCCTTGGCGAGGGTGGAGTCGATGCCGTCACGCTGCTGCAGGCGCGACAGCTGCAACGACTCCGGTACATCCACGACCAGCACGCGATCGACCAGCGTCTGCATTCCGGCTTCCACCAGAATCGCGACGCTGAGCAGGCAATACGGCCCGGTCTGCGCCGCCAGCCAGGCTTGCAGGTAATGACGGATCGCCGGATGGGTGATGGCCTCCAGGCGCTTGCGGGCGGCGGGATCGCTGAAGACCCGTTCACGCATGCGACGCCGATCGAGCTGGCCGTCCGGCAACAGCATTTCGGCGCCAAAAATTTCGGCAATCGCCTGCAGTGCCGGTTGGCCCGGCTCGACCACGATCCGCGACACCTGATCGGCGTCGAGTACCGCAACACCCAAATTCTCGAACGCCTGCTGCACCAGCGATTTGCCGCTGGCAATGCCGCCGGTCAAACCGATTTTCAGGCAACGCATGACACCCGCCCTCAACCGCCGCCGAACAAGCCGAGCCAGACCTGGGTCAGGCTCTCGCCGTAGACCAGTGTGATCCAGCCGGCCGCAGCGAGATACGGCCCGAAGGGGATCGGCACCTCGCGCTGATGCTGGCGAAACACGACCAGGCCAATGCCGATCACGGCGCCCACCAGCGACGACATCAGGATGATCATCGGCAAGGTCTGCCAGCCCAGCCACGCACCGAGCGCGGCCAGCAGTTTGAAATCGCCGTGCCCCATGCCCTCCTTGCCAGTGACAAGCTTGAACAGCCAGTACACCGACCAAAGGCTGAGATAACCCGCGATGCCGCCGACGATGGCGGCCTCGGGCACCGCAAATACCGGCACCAGACTCAGGCCGAGGCCCAGCCACAGCAGCGGCAGCGTGATGTCGTCGGGCAGCAGCTGCGTACGCAGATCGATCACCGCCAGTGCCACCAGCGCCCAGGTCAGTACCAACGCCGCCGTCAGTTGCGGCCCCCAGCCAAAGTGCAAGGCACAGAGTCCGGACAGCAGCGCGGTCAGGGCTTCCACCAGCGGATACTGCGCGGAGATCGCCGTCCTGCAGGAAGCGCAGCGGCCACGCAGCAGCAACCAGCTCAGCACCGGGATGTTGTGCCAGGGCTTGATGCTCGCGTTGCAGCCAGGGCAGCGCGACGGCGGGTAGATCAGCGAATAGCGCTCCGGCGCAGCATCGCCTGCTTGCCCGAGAATCTCCCGCGCTTCACTTTGCCAAGCCAGCTCCATCATCCTCGGCAGACGCAGGATCACCACGTTCAGAAAACTGCCGACCAACAGGCCGAGCAGCACAGTGGCAACCAGCAACAGAACGGGGCTGCTTTGCAGCCCCTGGATCAGAGAGTTCATGAGGTACGGTTTCTTGAGATCACAGATCCACAGCGTTCAGAGCTGTCTTCCTGCAAGGGCTGTCATCCTGAGCGTAGCGAAGGATCTTCTTGCGAGACTGTACGCGTTTGGATGGAAGATCCTTCGCTACGCTCAGGATGACGATGATGTGGGATGAACCGCTTAGATCGCCTGACCGAGCTTGAAGATCGGCAGATACATGGCGACCACCAGCCCACCGACCAGCACGCCCAGAATCGACATGATCATTGGCTCCAGCAGGCTGGACAGGGCATCGACCAGAGCATCGACTTCGGCCTCGTAAAAATCGGCGACCTTCGCCGACATTGCATCGAGCGCACCGGACTCTTCACCAATGGCGATCATCTGTACCGCCATATTGGGAAACATGCCGGACTGTTGCATCGTCAGCTGCAACTGCTGGCCGGTCGACACCTGCTCCTTCATTTTCATGATCGCATCGGTGAACACGATATTGCCTGCGGCCTTGGCTACGGAATCCAGCGCTTCGACCAGCGGCACACCGGCGGCAAACATGGTCGACAAGGTACGGGCAAAACGTGCGACGGCCGACTTGTAAAGAATGTCACCGATGACGGGAGCCTTCAGCAAGATTCGATCGAGGAATCGACGGAATGCGGCAGATCGACGTTTGGCCTCAAACAGTGCATAGAAAGCGCCGCCACCCACCAGCAGGATCATCCACCACTTGTCTTGCACAAACGCTGATAAACGCACAACCATCTGCGTGAACGCGGGAAGGTCCGCACCAAAGCCCTTGAACAAGCTCTCGAACTGCGGCACCACGAAATACAACAGGATGCCGGTCACAATGAAGCCGACGGCTACCACTGCACCGGGATAAGTGAGTGCTTTTTTAACCTTCTTCTTGATCGCTTCGGTCTTTTCCTTGTACATGGCGATCTTGTCGAGCAGGGCTTCCAAGGTGCCCGAACGCTCACCGGCGTCGACCAGATTGATCACCAGGTCGTCGAAGTACAACGGGTATTTTGCAAGGCTTTCCGCAAAAGAGCCGCCACCTTCTATGTTGGCCTTGATCCCCATAATCATGTCACCCATGCTCGGGTTGTCATGGCCACGCCCGACGATCTCCAGTGCCTGAACCAGAGGCACGCCGGATGCCATCATCACCGCCATCTGGCGCATGAAAATGGCGATATCGCCGGAAGTAATCTTTTTCTTGGAGCGACTGCTGAACAAAGCACTTTGCTTGCGCACATACAGGGGGTTGATGCCCTGCTTGCGCAGCTGTGTCTTGATGAAGTGTTCGGAGGGGCCAACGCTTTCACCCTTGACGCGAGTGCCCTTCCGGTCCGTGCCTTCCCACTTGAAACTGTGTTCCTTGATAACGACTGCTTCTGCCATGTCTCGCCCCGAACTCCCTTACTCACCCATGGTACAGGCATTCGCCTGCAGCAAATCGATGGCGCCATCCCGGACTTTTTTCAGCGCAGATTGACGTAAATCCTTGGTGCCTTCCTTCAGCGCCTGGTCCGCGATTTCAATGGCGTTCCCGCCTTCCATGATGATGCGGCCCATCGCGTCGGAAAACGGCATCACCTGATAAATGCCGGTGCGCCCCTTGTAGCCGGTGTTCTCGCATTGATCGCAGCCCACGGCCTCGTAAATGGTAAAGCCCGTGGCATCGATCTCTGCTTCTGTAAAGCCCTGACGTAACAGTTCCGGGCGCGGAATATTGGCCGGGCGCTTGCAGCTCTTGCACAATCGGCGGGCCAGGCGCTGGGCAATGATCAGCGTCAGCGTCGAAGCAATGTTGTAGGCCGGCACGCCCATGTTCATCAGGCGCACGATGGTCTGCGGCGCATCATTGGTATGCAGTGTCGACAGGACCAAGTGGCCGGTCTGTGCTGCCTTGATCGCGATTTCCGCCGTTTCCAGATCGCGAATTTCGCCGACCATGATCACATCCGGATCCTGGCGCAAAAAAGCTTTCAACGCCGCGGCAAAGGTCAAGCCCACACGTGGGTTGACGTTGACCTGATTGACGCCCGGCAAGTTGATTTCCGCCGGGTCCTCAGCCGTCGAGATATTGATGTCTTCGGTATTGAGGATATTCAGGCCGGTATACAGCGATACGGTCTTGCCCGAGCCGGTGGGGCCTGTGACCAGAATCATGCCTTGCGGCCGTTCCAGCGCCTTCAGATAGGCGGCTCTTTGCTCGGGCTCGTAACCCAGCGCGTCGATGCCCAGCTGCGCGCTGGAAGGGTCGAGAATACGGCAGCAGATCTTTTCGCCGTACAAAGTCGGGCAAGTACTGACGCGGAAGTCGATAGCCTTGGTCTTGGAGATGTACAGTTTGATGCGCCCGTCCTGCGGCACGCGCCGCTCCGCCAGATCCAGACGCGACATCACTTTCACGCGCGCAGCGAGGCGGCCACCTTGTGCAACCGGAGGGGTTGCAATCGTTTTCAGCTCACCATCGCGGCGATAGCGGATGCGATAGGTCTTTTCATACGGCTCGAAGTGCACATCGGAAGCGCCCTGGTGGATGGCATCCACCAGAATCTTGTTGACGTAACGGATGATCGGCGCGTCTTCCGCATCCGCGCGGGTAACATCAACGGTTTCGTTTTCACCGCCCTCGACAATCTCAAGATTATCCAGGTCGGCATCGCCGAAGCTCATCTGCTGCGATTCGGCCGCGCTCGCGGCGGCCTCCAGCGCCTTGGCGAGCTTGTCCTCCTCCACCAGCACCGCTTCAGTGGCATTGCCGGTCGCAAACTTGATCTCGTCCAACGCCTGCAGATTGGTCGGGTCCGAGACGGCGACGTAGGTTTTCTTGCCGCGCTTGAAGATCGGCAGCGCATGGCCCTTGCGCAGCACCTTTTCGCTGACCTCGCGCACCGCATCCTGATCGATGTCGAGTGCGGACAGATCTACCAGCGGAACGCCGAACTCGATGCTGGCGGCCTCAGCAATCCGGTGAGCCGGTGCGAGCTTGTTTTCTACCAGCAGTGATACGAAAGGCTTGCCGCTCTTCAGCGCTTTGGCTTGTTGCTCACGTGCCGCTTCGTCGCTCAAAACGCCATCGGCAACCAGGCGGCGTGCCAAGCCGCCCAGAAATGGAGTGCCGCTATGAAGTGCGGGTGTCGTTGCCATCGTGTTCATGCCCCCTGAATGCAGCGGTCAATATAGAACCTTGGCGTCGACAGTCAATGTTGTACGCCGGCGGGATTGAGCCGCCCAGCCGGTCGGTCTCGATGAGTTAGCGAATGACCTGTGGTACATCCTCAACCAGAACGGCCGCCAACTCGGGATTGGTCGTTTCGGCGAGCGACTGCAATCCTGCGCGAGCTTCCATATAAAGTTCCTCGCCATGTAGCTGTCTCAGACGCTTCATCTCCAGTCGCGCGGCTTCCGGGGCGCCATTCATCCCCAGGGCCAGCGCGTAGCGGAACAAGGCCGGCGGGTAGGGATACCGGTGCGCAACCTTGCGCATCCATTCCACCTCATCCGCGCTCATGCCGGGCGTGGCCTTGGTCCGCGCAAAACGCAGGAATTCGCGTAGCTGGGAAAGAACCACCACGTCCGGTGCGGGCCGGGTTGCGGCGAGGGTGCCGATGCGTGCGGACTCAAAACGCATCAGGCGATGGTCTTCCTCGATCAGCCGGTATTCCTGCCAGACCACCGCCATCATGGCTACTCCCGCCGCGATCACTCCCCACAGCACGGCGCGGGGAATCCTGAGAACGACGCGTGCCGATTGATCTGCATCCACCAGGCCGATCAACAATCCTAGCGGCAACAAGAAGTAGGCGTATTCCAGCGGAAATTCCAGCATGCCGTGGATGAACAGGAAGCCGATCGCCAGCATGGCGAACCAGCTCTCTGGTGTCCGCGTGTTCTTCAGGCGGGTGAAGCCCCATGTGCAGATACCAAGGATCAGCAGCAGCCCAAGCGGAATGCCATTCCAGATCAGCAGGTCGATGAAAAGGTTGTGGCTATGCTCGACCAGAACCGTCTGCGGATACTCGGCTGCTACGGCGATCTGAGCCACGCTGACCTGATTCCAGCCATAACCCAGCCAGGGTGAACGGGTTGCGGCATCAAGCAGCTGGGTCCACAAGAGACCGCGAACACCGACCTCGGCTGCCCGCTGCCTGCCATGAGCCACGCTGTCGAAGGCGGCCGTAATATCCGGCCAGAACCAGACCAGCACGGCGTAAAAACAGAGACCGGCCAGAATGGCAATGCCGCCGATCCGAGTGACCGAACGGCCTTTCCAGCCCCACCAGGCCAACAAAAATATGGCGCACAGCCATGAGGTGCGGGATTGCGCCATGGCGATCCCAGTAATCAAGTAAGTAGCCAGCAACAACGTGGTCGCCAAGCCAAGTTTCTTGATGGAGAACAGATACAGCGTCGCAGCCAAACCGAGGCAGAGCAGTGTGGCGTGATTATTGGGTTGACCGAGGTTACCCATTGGCCGCTGTCCGGCGCGGAGGTCAGCGGCAAATATGCCAAGGTCTTCGAGACCCAACCACTGGTATGCGGCGATTGCCGTGGCTGTGATCGCCGCCATGAGAAACAGCCAAGCCAGCGGTATCGCCAAGGCTGAAGCGTTTGAGATGTTGACGATTGAGTAGCCGCAGATCCATGCAAGGGCGAAGCCCGTTAGATAAATCGCAGCAAGCCAGCCGTCGCCAGGTAGATACGTCAGCCCGCTGAGCGTCTGCCCGATGGGAACGCAGGCCAAGGCTATTGTCAACGAGGCCATCAAGGGGGCGGCTACGGAGGGGGCCGCACGTCTAACTGTCAGCGCCAGCAGTAGTAGCAACAGTGCGATGAAGGCGCTGTAGTCCTGACTAAATGATGTCCAGGGGAAATAATGATTCGGCAACAGCCATGCGATCAATAGTACAGCGGAGGCGCTTACAGCTACCGTTTTATTCATTGAGCATGGAAAGGGTGGCGGAGGACAAAAAAAAGCGGGTTGCGCTAGCGCAACCCGCTTTCCCGTCGATTGAAAATCAGACGGCGACTTTACTGCTTTAGCCGCGGCAGGAGCCGGGCAGGTACTTCGTCTTAATACCAGTGCCACCGGCTGCAGGACCGCACACCCACTTACCTGCGTTCTTCTTGCCGATATCAGCTGCAGTCAAGGGCGTGCCGTCAGCATCCTGCGGTGTCAGGGTGATCTGTTTTTCGGACCCGAGTTGGCTAATGCCGCGTGCAGTAACCGTAATGACGCCGTTCGCATCAGTTCCAACAGAATCGACATACTGCGATGTTGCCGAAGCGCTTTCGCAGCCCCAACCATCGATACCGGGAGCGGTAGCCGATGCCGAGCCGGACTGATAGACCTCGGAGATCGTGGTGCGGCAGGCCGAAGCGGCCAGAATCACTTCAGAAACCTTGGCGCGGACCGTGTAGTCCTGATAGGCCGGCAGCGCAATCGCGGCCAGAATGCCGATGATCGCCACAACGATCATCAGTTCGATCAGGGTAAAGCCCTGTTGCTTCTTCATGTTGTGCATCTCCAATTGGGTTGCAAGATTGCGGCGGGTGCAACTCCCTCCCCGGCGCTGTGAGGTATGCAGCAGGGAGCGTGCCAATTGTTTGTTGCAATGCACATGTGTGGAAGCAAGGGCTTGCGGGAGGACGGGTGATAGGGGATGTGGCTGTTTGCGGCCTGCGGCGGCAGGCAGTGACAAAAAGTGTCAGTTTTGGGTTGGTGGGCTTGGCGTCGGATCCGCCTGCGGCTTGATCCGACCTACGGAGCTGCGGGAAGGCAGGATTCGGGGCAGGGGGCGCGGTGACAGCGGGGTGTCGTGTGAATGCCCGAAGTCCGCGTTTCCAATTCATTCCTTATCAGCTGTGTCGGGCTAGCTCTGGCACCTGAGCCGATCTATGGACTGTGAATGGCCCTACTTGGCGGCATTCTGCTTGAGCAGGCTGGCTGCCGGAATGCCAAATGTGCTGTGCAGTCCCTGGATCATGCGCAGGGTCAGCGGCCGTTTGCGGGCAAGTACCTCGTAGACCCGGTTGCTGCGCCCGATGACCGGCTCAAGATCCTTTACGGTCAAGCCCTGCTGGTCCATCTGAAACTTGATGGCTTCTACGGCATCCGGCAGGTCCATGGAGAAGTGCGTTCGTAGGCCTCAATCAGGGGCACCATGACGTCGAGGCGCTCGCCCTCGGCGGAGTTGGCTTTGGCAGACATCAGTGACTCGATTTCCTTGAGCGCTGCCTGGTAGTTCGCCTTGGTCTTGATGGGTTTGATATTGATGGGTGCCGCCTCTCAAATCGTTTGTGCGTCAATCGCGTCGTGCGGCTCCAGGGGCGGGCGCACTGCGCGGGTTAACCTTGTTCTTGTCGGTTCAGGAAAAGGGATTGGCGATCTGGAGGCCCCCGAGACGCAACCCGTCCTGCATGTCCTCGCTCCACAGCCTGTTGCAGCCGGCCGCAATGGCTGCACGCAGAATCATTGCGTCATAGAAAGCCACTTGATGCGAGGTATGCAGGTCCACTGCTGCTGCGATCAGATCTGCCGTGACGGGGATCACTTCAAATCCGGCGTAGAATCTCAAGCGCTCTCTTACCAGGCTGGGCGGCAGCCGCAGCTTGCGCAGTGCTACGTTGGCGAACTCCTGCAATACCTGAGTGGACACTACGCCCTGGCCGCTCAGGCGAGCCTCTGCGATCAGACGCAGCGCGCGTTGTTGTTTGTCCGGCAAGTCGCCTGCGTCGGCATACACCAGAACATTGGTGTCGATAAAGCTACGCACGGGCGTTGGCGTCCTCGCGGTCAAAGCGCCAGCCATCAAGCCGGCCGGGTGTCTGCTGCGCGGAACGCTCGAAGGCCTGCACCTGCAGCGCAAGTGCTTCAGCACCCGCCAACTGCTCCAGATAGTCGCGCACAACCTGGTTCAGGCTCTTGCCCATGTTCTGGGCGGTACGACGCGCCTGCTCGGCAATGCGCTCGTCAACCGATAGGGTGATGTTCATGTGTGCCCCATGTGTTTGCACATATTACGTGCGCACATTTTATGTGTCTTTCCTTGGTGCCGCAACCTACGCTTCCACCGTTGAGACCATGCAGCCGGCGTCACCCGGCCAAGTGTGGTCTATAGAAGTAGTCCTGAGCAGACTTGGTACATCAGGTGTACCCCGCCGCCGGTACACTACGCGCCTTTCCGCTTCCTACCGTGCCTCCACCGATGCAAGAGCAGTACACCCCCGCCGATATCGAACGCGCCGCCCAGGCTTTCTGGGCCGAGAACAAGTCCTTTGAGGTGACCGAGGACCCGAACCGCGAGAAGTACTACTGCCTCGCAATGTTCCCGTACCCCAGCGGCAAGCTGCACATGGGGCACGTGCGCAACTACACCATCGGCGACGTGATCTCGCGTTATCAGCGGATGCTGGGCAAGAACGTGCTGCAGCCGATGGGCTTCGACGCCTTTGGCCTGCCGGCCGAGAACGCGGCGATCGCCAACAACACGCTGCCGGGCAAGTGGACCGACGCCAACATGGCGTACATGAAGGCGCAACTGCAGCGCCTGGGCTTTGCCTATGACTGGTCGCGCGAGCTGGCGACCTGCAAGCCAGAGTATTACCGCTGGGAGCAGCTGCTGTTCACCCGGCTGCTGAAAAAGGGGCTGGTCTACCGCAAGAACGCGGTGGTGAACTGGGACCCGGTGGATCAGACGGTGCTGGCCAATGAGCAGGTGGTGGATGGCCGTGGCTGGCGTTCCGGCGCGCTGGTGGAGCGCAAGGAAATCCCGCAGTGGTTCCTGAAGATCACCGCCTATGCCCAGGAGCTGCTGGATGATCTGGACACGCTCGAAGGCTGGCCGGAAGCGGTCAAGACCATGCAGCGCAACTGGATCGGCCGCTCGGAAGGGCTGGAGCTGCAGTTTGCGATCGAGGGCGGTGAGCCGCTGACGGTCTATACCACGCGTCCGGACACGCTGATGGGTGTGACTTATGTGGCGGTGGCGGCGGAGCATCCGCTGGCGCAGCAGGCCGCGGCCAGCAATCCTGAACTGGCGGCGTTCCTCAAGGACGCCGGCCGCAGCGGCGTGGCCGAGGCGGACATGGAGACGATGGAGAAGAAGGGCATGCCGCTGGGCATTTCCGCCATCCATCCGATCTCCGGCGAGAAGGTGCCGGTCTGGGCCGCCAACTTCGTGCTGATGGGTTACGGCACCGGCGCGGTGATGGCGGTGCCGGGGCATGACGAGCGCGATTTCGAGTTCGCCCTCAAGTACGGCTTGCCGATCAAGCAGGTGATCGCGATCGAGGGCCAGACCTACGACGCCAGCACCTGGCAGGACTGGTACGCCGACAAGAGCCACCCGCAGATGCGCGTGGTGAATTCCGGTGCGTTCGACGGCCTGAATTACCAGCAGGCGTTCGATGCGCTGGCCGCGCACTTCGAGCAGGCCGGCACCGGCTCGCGCCGCGTGAACTTCCGCCTGCGCGACTGGGGTGTCTCCCGCCAGCGCTACTGGGGCTGCCCGATCCCGGTGATCTACGACAAGGACGGCAACGCCGTGCCGGTGCCGGAAGACCAGCTGCCGGTGGTGCTGCCGGAGGACGTGGCCTTCACCGGCGTGCAGTCGCCGATCAAGGCCGATCCGGAGTGGCGCAAGACCGTGCACCCGGAAACCGGCGAGCCGGCCACACGCGAGACCGATACCTTCGACACCTTCATGGAGTCGAGCTGGTACTACGCGCGTTTTGCTTCCGCCAACAATGACGAGGCGATGCTCGACGAGCGTGCCAATTACTGGCTGCCGGTCGATCAGTACATCGGCGGTATCGAACACGCGATCCTGCATCTGCTGTATGCACGCTTCTTCCACAAGCTGATGCGCGACGTGGGCATGCTCAGTAGCGACGAGCCGTTCACCAACCTGCTGACCCAGGGCATGGTGGTGAAGGAGACGTACTACCGCGAGGAAGCCGGCGGCAAGAAGACCTGGTTCAACCCGGCCGAGGTGGATCTGGAGCTGGACGCCAAGGGCACGCCGATCAAGGCGGTGCTGCAGAGCGACGGCCAGCCGGTGACCATCGGCGGCATCGAAAAGATGTCCAAGTCCAAGAACAACGGCGTCGATCCGCAATCGCTGATCGATACCTACGGCGCCGACACCATGCGCCTGTTCGCGATGTTCGCGGCACCGCCGGAGCTGTCGCTGGACTGGCGCGATGACGGCGTCGACGGCGCGCACCGCTTCCTCAAGCGCCTGTGGCGTGCGGTGCATGGCCATGTTTCGGGCGGCGCGGCACCGGCGCTGGACAAGGATGCGCTGAACGATGCGCAGAAATCGCTGCGCCGCAAGCTGCACGACACCATCGCCAAGGTCGGTGACGATTACGGCCGTCGCAAGACCTTCAACACCGCGGTGGCGGCGGTGATGGAGCTGATGAACGAGGCCACGCGCCTGGACGACAGCTCGCCGCAGGCGCGCGCGGTGCTGCAGGAAGTCTGGGAAGCAGTGACCCTGATGCTGCAGCCGATCGTGCCGCATGTCGCGCATACTTTGTGGCAGGCGCTGCGCGGCAGCGACGAGATCCTCGCGCAGCGCTGGCCGCAGGTGGATGAATCGGCGCGCGTGCGCGATCAGATCACGCTGGTGGTGCAGATCAACGGCAAGCTGCGCGGCAACATCAGCGTACCGGCAACGGCCTCCAAGGAAGAGATCCTGGCTGCGGCCGCCGCCGAGCCGAATGTGGCAAAGTTTCTCGGCGATGCGCCGATCCGCAAGCAGATCGTGGTGCCGGGCAAGCTGGTCAACCTGGTGATTTAGCGGGTTGGTGCGCCCCTCGATACGCTCGGCTGCGCCGGCTACTCGGGGTGAGCGGGTGGGCGGGTGAACGGGTGGTTGTGGGCAGTTCGATATCGAGCGCGCCGCACGTCGCCTGTAGCTCGGATCAAGCGCAGCGGATCCGACATCCGCAGTGATGGAATGACCACAGGCACAGAGGCTGGGTAACGAGGATGAAGCGGATGAGCGGAACGATGCGCCTGACCTGGCTGACGCTGCTGGCATTCGGCCTGACGGCCTGCGGTTTTCATCTCGCCGGCACGCGGCCTTTGCCGGACCCGCTGCTGAAGGTCGCGATCGATGTGGTTACGCCGTATCGCGTCTCCGAGCCGCCGCTGGAGACTTCCTTGCGTTCGAACTTGCGCCGGCGCGGGGCCGAGGTGGTCGAAACCTCGGGTGAGGGCGTCACCAACATCCGTCTCAGCGAGCTGCATGAAACCCGCGATGTGCTGTCGATCGGCACCGACGGCAAGGCGCTGGAGTTCCGGCTGGTGACCAGCGTGCGCTATGAAGTACGCCGCAACGGCAAGCTGCTGTCGGGGCCCGATACCTTGCGCGCCACGCGCGACTACAGCTTTCAACCGCAGCAGGTTCTGGCCAAGGAAGCGGAAGAAGCGCGCTTGCGCGAGTTCATCCAGGCGGAACTGGCGGAATTGTTGATGTTGCGGCTGGAGGTGCAGTTGCAGCAGCCGGCAGCTGTTGTGCCAGGAGTTGCACCGGATGCAGCACCGGCACCCTGAGGTCGCGCCGGCGCAGGCCGCCGGCCAGATGCAGTGCGCAGCCGATATTGCTGCTGACGATGAAATCCGGCGCCTGTTCTGAAGCTGCATCCAGCTTCGTGCGCAACAGCTGATCGGCCATCTGCGGCTGGGTGAGAAAGTAGCTGCCCGCGGCACCGCAGCAGCCGGTGGCATCGGGCATGGCTTCGACCCGCAGCTGCGGAATGCGGCGCAGCAGCGCCAGAATATGCTCGCTGCCGCCCACGACATTGCGCTGCGTACACGGCAGATGCACCAGCACTTTTGCGGCGAGCGGTTGCAGTTGCAGCGTTGCCGGCCACTGTCGCTGCAGCAATTGATGAATGTCCTGCAGACGGCCGACAAAATCCCTGCCTGAGCCGTTTGCGGCCGGATGCAGGCGTGCGTAGTCGCGCAAGGTGGCACCACAGCCGCTGGCCGCGAATACGATCGGCACCTCACCGGCAAACGCCTGTACGTTGCGGGCGCTCAGTCGGCGTGCTTTCTCCGGCAGGCCATCGTGCTGATACAGCGCACCGCAGCAGGTCTGCGCGGCGGGCTCCTCGACTTGCAGACCGATGCGTGCCAGCAGCAGGCGTGTTGCATTGAGAGCGGCCTGGTCGGCGATATCGCTGACGCAGCCGGAGAACAGTTGCACCACCTCAGCGTCCACCTGCGCGCCGGCCGTGCGGATTTCCGGCAACGCGATCCGGGCTGGCAGCAGCGACTCCAGGCGAGCCATCCGCCCGTGCCCCAATCCCTGTGTGCGGCGCAGCAGCCTTTGAATGCCGCTGCGCTGATACAGCCACAGCGCGCGGCGCAAGGCCCGTCGCCATCCGCGCCGCGACAGCAGTCCGCCCATCAGTCGCGTCAGGCGCGTGCGTGACGGCTGTCGTTGTGCAAGCAGCGTGCGGCCGGCATCGATCAGTTCGCCATACGGCACTTTCGCCGGGCAGACGTTCTCACAGGCGCGACACCCCAGGCAGCCATCCAGATGCTGTTCCAGCGCCGCGCTGTGGCCGATCAGGCCGCTGGCCAGGCCCTGCATCAGAGTGATGCGGCCGCGAGGTGAGTCGCCCTCGTGCTGTTGCTCGCCATAGGTGGGGCAATGCGGCAGGCAGAGGCCGCACTTCACGCAAAGATCGGCAGCCTTCAGCGGAAATTCAGGCAGTGGCCCTGGGGGAGAGTTGGTGTGCATCCCCTCCTATAATACGGGCGGCTGCATACAACACACACAATCATTACAAGGAACCAGAATCATGCTCCGTAGAGTTTCTCTTGCTGCTGCGCTGATGACGCTGCCTGCGGCTGCCTTTGCCGCACCGTGGTCTGGAGAGTTCGGCCTGGGCTATCTCGCCACTTCGGGCAATACCGACACCAGTTCGGTCAATGCCAAGCTCGGGCTCGAGTATGTGGAGGGGGCGTGGAAGAACAGCTTCCTCGCGACGGCGATGGGCGCGACCGATGTCGACGATACGACCAACGAAGAGCGGTCGACGGCCGAGCGCTATCTGGCGGCCAACAAGCTCGACTACAACTTCACCGAACGTGACTACGCGTTCTTTGCGCTGGAATGGGAAAAGGATCTGTTCGGCGCGGTGCGTCAGCGTACCTCCCAGACGGTCGGTTATGGCCGCCATGTGCTGGTGGGGCCAGAGCATCTGCTGGATCTCGAGGTGGGTGTCGGTGCGCGGCAGAATCGCCTGAATGATGCGATCCGCACCAAGGAAGATGACGCGATTGCGCGCTTCGCAGGCAAGTACATCTGGAATCTGTCCGAGACCAGTGCTTTCCAGCAGACGCTGAAGGTGGAGACCGGAGACACCAACACGTACACCGAATCGGTGACGGAACTGAAGATGTCGATCGTCGGCAACCTGTTCGCGGCGCTGGCCTACACCATCCGCAACAACAGCGATGTTCCCGCCGGCACCAAGAAGACCGACACCCTGACCGCGGTCAATCTGTCGTACGCGTTCGGCAAGTCCTGAGCCTGTTGCCGGCGCATCGCGGTGATGCGCCGGCAGCGGTTGCGGGCATGGTATGCGGCACTCGCCGGAAAAGAAGTGTTGAAGGGGTTCTGTGAGCTACTACAGTCATCACGTTTTCTTCTGCTGCAACCAGCGCGCTCCGGGCGAGCGCACCTGTTGCAACGACAAGGGCGCCACGCGCGTACGCGACTACGCCAAGAAACGCGTCAAGCAGCTTGATCTGGCGGCACCGGGCAAGGCTCGCATCAACATGGCGGGTTGCCTGGAGCGTTGCGAAGAGGGGCCGTGCCTGGTGGTGTACCCGGAAGGTGTCTGGTACACCTACATCGATGAAGACGATGTCGACGAGATCATCGAGGAACATCTGCGGCATGGCCGCATTGTCGAACGTCTGCGCTTGAAGGATCTTCCTTCCCGTCCAGCGTGAACGCCCTGCCGGTTACAGCACCGGCGAGCGGATATTCAGGGGGTTGTCGGGGGGCGCCGGCACTTCCGTGTCTGGTGGCACTTCCTGCGGCAGTGCTTGTGCCGGTGAGCCCGTGATCCACACCAGCATGTCGTAATAAGTGCGGACATTGCCGACGTAGATCACCGCCTGGTGGCCGCGCGCATAGCCATGCTTGGTCTTGGTGTGCCACTTGCTTTGCGTCAGCAGCGGCAGCGAGTTGCGGACATCCAGCCAGCGATTGGGATCGCCACCCTGTTCGTCGGTGAGTTTGCGCGCGTCGTACAGATGGCCCAGGCCCATGTTGTAGGCCGCAAGCGCCATCCAGGTTCGGTCGGGGTCGGTGATTTCCGCTGGCAGCTGTGCGGCCAGCTGCGCGATGTAGCGCGCACCACCCCAGATGCTTTGGGCGGGGTCGGTGCGATCGGGGATCTTCAGGAACGCGGCGGTGGCGGCCGTGATCTGCATGATGCCGAGCACGCCGGTGGGGCTCACTGCCGCCGGGTCCCAATGCGACTCCTGATAGCCGATCGCCGCCAGCAGGCGCCAGTCGAGGCCGTATTGGTTCGCTGCCGTTTCAAACAGGCTGCGATATTTCGGCAGCCGCGTGTCGACATGCGTGGCCAGGGTCAGCGCACCGTGGGTATCAACCTGGTTGATATGCCCGAAGTAGCGATCGCGCAATCGCGCCAGTTCGGCACCGCCCAGTGCCTGCAGATAGCCATCGGCCACTTGCATCAGGCTGTCGTCGCGTTGCCGGGGAAAGGCCCAGGCGATGTCCTGCGCCTCGGCGATCGTGAACGCGACCCGCAACTCGGGGTAGTAGCGCTGGTTGATCGCGACCAGGTCCGAGTAGGCGATGGTGTAATCCAGATCGCCGTTGGCGACTTTGTACAACAGCTCTTCCGGCTCCTCATCGCCGGTCTCGTCCCACTTCAGGTCCGGATAGCGGGCCTGCAACTCACGCAGACGTTCTGTGTGGGTGCTGTCCTTGACCACCAGCAGATGACCGCTGAGATCGCCCAGATTCTTCGGGCGCGGTGTGCCCTTGCGGTAGACCAGCACCGGCACCACCTGCAGCAGCGGTTTGGTGAATCTCAGCGACGCCGCGCGCCCCGGACTGACACCGATGCCGGCCGCCGCGAAATGCACGCGCGCGGTCTTGACCAGTGCCAGCGCTTCCGGCGGGGTGGTGGTCACGACGATTTCGAGCCGAACCTTCAGCTGATCCGCCAGACCCTTGACCAGATCGTATTCGAAGCCGGTCGGTTCTCCCGCAGCGCCCAGGTAATACGTGGTCGGACTGTTGACCGTTGCCACGCGCAGCACGCCCGTGGCCTGTACTTCGTCGAGCACGCTGCGGCGCGGTGAACAGGTCGAGAGCACCAGCAGGATCGTCGCCAGCAACACGGCCAGCATCGACACCAGATAACGTGCGCGGCGTTGTCTGGGCGAGGGGTCGGGCGGTTCCGCGCTGTTCATGGATTGGGGTCTGCGATCTGCGGTCTGGCTCTGACAGACGCTAGCACACCGAGTTTCCCTGTCGCGTCGGCCCATGGGCTTGGTGCGAAAAAGAAAATAGATAATGCCGAGCGACGCAGACACTGCTAAAATCGCCGCCACGGAGAGGTGGCAGAGTGGTTGAATGTACCTGACTCGAAATCAGGCGTACGTTTATAGCGTACCGTGGGTTCGAATCCCACCCTCTCCGCCAAACAATAAGCCCCCGGAAGGGGGTTTTTTGTTGGGCGGTGTAGCCCGTGGGATTCGAGCCCACGGGACTCATGCGGGTTCGACCCTTGCCGCGTAGCGGCGAGGGCGTGAGCGTAGCGAATCCGGAAGGACGACCGGCGAGGTCGGTCGCAATCCCACCCTCTCCGCCAAACGACAAACCCCCGCGAGGGGGTTTTTTGTTGGGTGGACATCGCCTGCACACCGGACCTTTGAATCCCGTGCGCGCAGGCTGCTGCGCGCACGGGGCGGACGGCTGTACTTACGAGACCAGCGCGCGACGATGTGCGTGCAGCAACGGCTCGGTGTAGCCGTTGGGCTGTTCCCGGCCCTTGAACACCAGATCGCAGGCGGCGACGAACGCGCGTGAGGTGCAGGCGGGTGCCATCGCCTGGTACAGCGAATCGCCGGCATTCTGGCTGTCGACGATCGCGGCCATGCGCTTCATCGCGGCCATCACCTGCTCCTCGGTGCAGACGCCGTGCAGCAGCCAGTTGGCCATGTGCTGGCTGGAGATGCGCAGTGTCGCGCGATCTTCCATCAAGCCGACGCCGTGGATGTCCGGCACCTTGGAGCAGCCCACGCCCTGATCGACCCAACGCACCACGTAACCGAGGATGCCCTGCGCATTGTTGTCGAGTTCCTGCGCGATTTCCTCGGCGGACCAGCCGCTCTTCGCCAGCGGGATGGTGAGGATGTCGCTGAGCAGTGCGCGCGGGCGGTCCTTCAGTTCGACCTGGCGCTGCAGCGCATCGGTCTCGTGGTAGTGCAGTGCGTGCAGGGTCGCCGCGGTCGGCGACGGCACCCAGGCGGTGTTGGCACCCGCCTTCGGGTGTGCGGACTTGGCGGCGATCATGTCGGCCATCAGGTCCGGCATCGCCCACATGCCCTTGCCGATCTGCGCGCGACCGTGGAAGCCGCAGGCAAGGCCGATATCGACGTTGCGATCTTCGTAGGCCTTGATCCAGGCGGCAGCCTTCATGTCGCCCTTGCGCACCATCGGCCCTGCCTGCATCGAGGTGTGGATCTCGTCGCCGGTACGGTCGAGGAAGCCGGTGTTGATGAACGCAACGCGATGACGTGCGGCGCGGATGCACTCCTTGAGGTTGACGGAGGTGCGGCGCTCCTCGTCCATGATGCCGATCTTCAGCGTATGACGCGGCAGCTTGATCAGGTCTTCGACGCGATCGAACAGATCGTTGGCGAAGGCCACTTCTTCCGGGCCGTGCATCTTCGGCTTGACGATGTAGACCGAGCCCTTGCGGCTGTTGCGGACCGTCGACTTGCCCTGCAGGTCGTACAGCGCGATCAGCGAGGTGACGATGCCGTCGATGATGCCTTCCGGCACTTCGCTGCCGTCGGGCAGCAGCACCAGATCGGTGGTCATCAGGTGGCCGACGTTGCGGATGAACATCATGCTGCGGCCCTGCAGCTTCAGCGCGCTGCCGTCGGCGGCGGTGTATTCGCGATCCGGCGACAGGCGGCGTTCGAGCGTGCGGCCGTCCTTGCTGAAGCTGGCGCTGAGCGTGCCGCGCATCAGGCCGAGCCAGTTGCGATACAACGCTACCTTGTCAGGTGCATTCACTGCCGCGACCGAATCCTCGCAGTCCATGATCGTGGTCAGCGCGGACTCGAGCACGATGTCGGCGATGCCCGCGGCATCGTCGCGTCCGATCGGATGCTGTGCATCGATCAGCACTTCAATGTGCAGCTTGTGGTTGCGCAGCAGGATCGCCTGCGGTGCTGCGGCATCGCCACGCCAGCCGGCGAACTGCTGCGGCTGCGCCAGCGAAGTCTGGGTGCCATCCGCCAGCGTCACCACCAGTGCGCCACCGCTGACCGTCAGCGACTTCAGATCGCGGAACGAGCCGTTCTTCAGTGCAACGGTGCGGTCGAGGAATTCGCGGCCCCAGGCCACGACCTTGGCGCCGCGCTTCGGGTTGTAGCCGCGCGGTGCCGGCTCGGTTTCCGGCGGAATCACGTCGGTGCCGTAGAGGGCGTCGTAGAGGCTGCCCCAGCGTGCGTTCGCGGCATTCAGCGCATAGCGCTGGTTGCTGAGCGGCACCACCAACTGCGGCCCGGCAATGGTCGCGACTTCGTCGTCGACGTTGGGGGTATCGATGGCAAAGTCCGCGCCTTCCTCGACCAGATAACCGATATCGCGCAGGAAACTTTCGTAGGCAGCGGCGTTGAACGCCGCGCCGCGATGCGCCTGGTGCCATTGGTCGATCTGCGCCTGCAACTGGTCACGCTTGGCGAGCAGCGCGCGATTGCGCGGCGTCAGTTCAAGGACCAGCGCGCTGAAACCCGCCCAGAACGCGACCGGATCCAGACCAGTGCCCGGCAGCACTTCCGTATTCAGGAACTGATGGAATGCGGTCTCGACCTTCAGGCCGTGACTTTCGATATAGGTGGACATGAGGTATCCGTAGGCAAAGGGACAGGAAATGGCGGCCAGCCCGAGAATCGCCGCGCGAACGCGGCTGCAGCAGCGATTCCGGCGCGCGACCCTAGCATTTTGGGGGCCACGACTCCAGCGCCGCAGCGACAATTGCCAGCAAATTCAAGCGTTGAGAGCTCCGTGCGCGCGCGTACCGACCCGGTGGCGGCGCAGGAATAGCGTAGTGAGTGCGGACAAGGTTCTGGTCCGTTACCCCCCAGTTTTGGATCCCAGGAGATCATCATGAATTCAGGCAATACCTCCAATACCAACACCCATAACGGTCGGCCGCAGCAGGATGAAGTCGAACGCAAGCCAGGCGCCGACCGCCAGCCGCAGCCGCAGCCGCAGGCGCAGGAGGGGCAGCGGCAGAACCAGAAGGATCCGTCGCAGGCCGGCACGGGTTCGGACAACCGCAACGCCGGACAGCAGCAGGGCAACACCAAGCCGTCAACGGCCGCGCAGGGCGACGACGACAAGATGAGCCATCCGTCCAGGAAATCCTGAGCGGCAGTGGTTCGGTCAGTCAGCGGCGGGCCGTTGCCAAGGCGACAAGGCCGCTAAGCGCAGCAGGGAAGCAGGATCTGACCTGAAGTGAACGGGCGGCTTGGCATCTTGTGCCAAGCCGTTTTCGTTGTGGTGGCGGCAGCGGTGGTGCGATGAAGATCGAGGTTGCGCGCGTTACGATGCAGCTGCCATTTCCATGATGTCCTGCCATTCTCCGATGAAACTGACCCCCGTCACCTTCCTGCTGATCCTGAGCAATTGCCTGGTGTTTGCCGCGCAGTTGCTGAGCCCGGGCGGCTTGATTCCGCAGTTCGCGCTGTGGCCGCTGGGGGCGGGCTTCGAGTTCTGGCAGCCGCTGAGCAGCGCATTCCTGCATGGGAGCCTGCTGCATCTCGGCGTCAACATGCTGGGCATCTGGATGTTTGGCCGCGATATCGAGCGCACTCTTGGGACCGGCGCCTTTGTTCGGCTGTATCTGGTCAGTGTGCTGGCTGCGGCCCTGACGCAGCTGGTCGCGGTGAGTTTCGGTGATCCGGTTCCGACCGTGGGGGCCTCCGGCGGCCTGTTCGGGCTGCTGGCCGCGTACGCCATGCTGTTTCCGCGGCGCAAACTATTGCTGCTGTTCCCGCCGATCCCGTTGCCGGCTCCGGTGTTCGTCGCGCTCTATGCGGCGTTCGAACTGTATGCCGGCGTCACCGGCACCTTGTCCGGTGTCGCGCACTTTGCCCATCTCGGCGGTCTCGCCGGTGCGCTGACCTTGCTGGGTTATTGGCGTCGGCGCGCGCGCTGAGCCAAAGCGCTGCGGCGCGTCAGGCCAGTTCGCCGCGCAGCGCGCGCACCTGTCGTTCGAGATCGGCCGCGGTGGCGGTCGTTGCCGGAACCGGAGTTCCGGCAACGATCTCGATCCTGGACCAGAAGCGTCGCGGCAGGCGTGCGCGATTCATGAAACTGTCGCGGCGGCTGAACAGGCTGCCCCAGAGTCCGCGCAAGGCAACCGGAATCACCGGCACCGGCGTGGCCTTGAGGATGCGTTCGATCCCGGTGCGGAAGGTCTGTATGTTGCCGTCCACGGTCAGACTGCCTTCGGGAAAGATGCCGACGATATCGCCGTTCTTCAGCGCCGTTTCGATTTCCGCAAACGCTTTTTCCATCAGCACCGGATCTTCCTTCGCCCCTGCAATCGGGATCGCGCGGGCGGTGCGGCAGATGAAGTTGAGCAGCGGGATCCGGAAGATCTTGTAGTACATGACGAAGCGCACCGGGTGCCGGATGTTGCCGCCGAGGATCAGCGCATCCACGAAGCTGACGTGATTGCAGACCACGACCGCCGGACCTTCGTCGGGGATGTTTTCCAGTCCGGTCTTGCGGATGCGGTACAGGGTGTT
>JBEBWZ010000006.1:0-50993 GCA_040391865.1 Solimonas flava | reverse complement strand
GCAGTCGTCGGGAGCGAAGGCCTATCTGGCGCTGGCCGGCGAAGTGCTGCGCCGTCATGACGGCGGACAGCTGCGCTTGCCGGCGGCCTGAGACGACTGGGCTGCGACACTGCGCCGGAGTGAAATTTTGTGGGCTTGCTGAAACCTGAGGATGCGACGTGAGCGTCAAGAAAAGAGGACTGGGACGCGGATTGGATTCGCTGCTGAGCAGCGGCACCGCCACCGGTGCCGACGAGGCCGGTGACGAGCTGCGCGAACTGGCGGTCGACAAGCTGCAACCGGGCCAGCATCAGCCGCGCCGCCAGTTCGACGAGGAAGCGCTCGAAGCGTTGGCCGATTCGATCCGAGCCCAGGGCGTGGTGCAGCCGATCGTGGTGCGTTCGATCGGTGGCAACCGTCATGAGATCGTCGCGGGCGAACGTCGCTGGCGTGCCGCAAAGCTGGCCGGGCTGAAGACCGTGCCGGCGGTGATCAAGACCCTGGACGAGCGCAGCGCGATGGCCGTGGCGCTGGTCGAGAACATCCAGCGTGCCGACCTCAATCCGCTGGAAGAGGCGGAAGCCCTGCACAAGCTGATCGACGAATGCGGGTTGACGCACGAAGCCTGCGCCACCGCGGTCGGCAAATCACGGGCCTCGGTCAGCAACCTGCTGCGCCTGACGGAACTGAACCCCGATGTGCAGACCCTGCTGCGCGAGAACCGGCTGACGCTGGGCCACGCCAAGGTACTGCTCGGTGCGCAGGGCGCGAGGCAGTCATCGCTGGCGCAGCTGGTGGTCGAGCGGCAGCTGTCGGTGCGCCAGACCGAAGCGCTGGTGCAGGCGCAGCCGGCGACAGACAGGCCGAAAGCAGCGGTACCGCCGGCGCTGGTCGAACTCGAACGCGACGTTGCCAGTCGCATCGGCCTGGGCGTCAAGCTGCAGCAGAATGCCCAGGGGCGCGGTCGCCTGACCGTCAGCTTCAAATCCAATAGCGAACTGCAGAAGTTGCTGGCGTTGTTGCGCTGAGGCGCGACGGCAAAGGCGCAGCGCGGTTCGGTTGCCCGGGAAAAAGCCATGAGCCGACAGACTGCGTTGATCACCGGGGCCTCCAGCGGTATCGGCGCGAGCTTTGCGCGCCAGCTGGCGGCCAGTGACCACGACCTGATCCTGGTCGCGCGTTCGGCCGACAAGCTCGAAGTGCTCGCGGCCGAGCTGTGCAGCGCACACGGTGTCCGTGTCGACGTGCTGCCCACCGATCTGGCACAGCCGGCTCCCGGTGCTGCCTTGTACGCACGCGTGACGGCGCTCGGACGTCAGGTGGACGTGCTGATCAACAACGCCGGTTTCGGCGCAGCCGGCGCCTTCCACGGGATCGAGCCCGAGCGGCATCAGCAGATGCTGGCGCTGAACATTGCGGCGGTGGTCGATCTGGTGCAGGCCTTCGTGCCGGACATGGTGCGGCGGCGCCAAGGCGCGATCCTCAATGTCGCATCGCTGGCCGGGTTCCAGCCGATGCCGTACATGAGCGTCTACGCTGCCAGCAAAGCGTTCGTGCTGTCGTTCAGCGAGGGACTGTGGGGCGAGTATCGGCAGCGTGGCATTCGCGTGCTGGCGGTCTGTCCGGGGCCGGTGGATACCCCGTTCTTCGAAGCCGCCGGCGACAACCTGCGCGCCGCCGTGCCGTCATCGCTGATGAAGACCCCCGACGACGTCGCGCGCGCCGCGTTGAAAGCGCTGGACAGAGGCGACAGCAGCTTGGTGCCGGGCGTGACCGGCAAGCTGGTGGCGGTACTGCCGCGGCTGTTGCCGCGCAAGCTGTTGGCCTGGTCGGTCGGACGCACGATGCGCCGCTGAGCGGCGCCGTCACTCACAACAGATGGACGCCGGGGCGACCGGCCTCGACCACGAAGCGCTGCAGCACGCTGCTGCCGCTGTCGGCCTGACGCACGTCGGCGACTGCCAGGAAATCGCTGCGCCAGATTCCGGGCGTGACGCGGCAACGCATATAGCCGTTGCGACGTCCTTCGAAGTACTTGATGTGTGGATGCTCGGGCAGCTGCTGCACATACAGCTCATGCGGTGACGGCTGCGAGCTGATTCCGGTGCAGACGAACTCGCTGCCGATCACCGGCGAATCGGGACGGTCGGCGCGCGCGGTCAGATCGGCAGCCCAGTAGAAATGCAGATCGCCGCCGAGCACGATCGGATGTCCGGTATTGCTACGCGCCAGCTGATCGAGCAAGCGCTGGCGCGCCGCGGTATAGCCCTCCCAGCCGTCGGTCCAGTAGCCCTGCACCGGGCCGGGCCAGCTTTCGAACGGTGCCATCACCAGCGATTGCGCGATCAGCGACCAGGTCGTCTTGTGGCGACCCAGGCGCGTATCCAGCCACTGCTCCTGCTGCGCGCCGAGCATCGTGCGTTGCGGCAGATGCCGCTCCTCGCAATCGGCCAGACGCCCGCCGCCGCGCTCCGGTGTCTGGCAGGGTTGGTCGGAACGGTACTGGCGCGTATCCAGCAGATGGATCGACAGCAGATCGCCGATCACGCAATCGCGATACAGCTGCATCCACGGGCCGCGCGGACGCGCGCTGGCGCGCAGCGGCATGTGCTCGTAGTAGGCCTGATAGGCCGCGGCACGGCGCAACAGGAACTGCGCCGCCGGCACATAGCTGGCGGAGTGCTCGCCGGCGTAGTCGTTGTCGACGTCGTGGTCGTCCCACATCACCATCCACGGATACTTCGCGTGCGCGGCCTGCAGATGCGGATCGAGCTTGTACAGCGAATGGCGGCGTCGGTACTGCCACAGCGCCACCGGCACCGGATCCGGATGCGGGCGCCAGATCTTCTGCATGTTGCTTTCGTAGATGTAGTCGCCGAGATGCAGCACGAAATCGTAGTGATCCTGCGCCGCCATGTGCCGGTATGCAGCGTACAGTCCGCTTTCGTAGTTCTGGCAGCAGGCGACGGCGAAATTCAGCCCTGGTGTCGGCGCGCCGATGCGCGGCAGCGTGCGCGAGCGGCCGACGGCACTGTCATAGCCGCCGGCAAAGAAGCGATACCAGTAGTGGCGCTCCGGCTTCAGCAGCGCGACCTCGACATGTACCGAATGCGCCCACTCCGGTTCCGCCAGCGCCACGCCCTTGCGCACGATGTTGCGGAAGCCCTCGTCCTCGGCGACTTCCCAGCGTACCTCCACCGCATGCGGCGGCATGCCGCCGTCGACGCGCAGGTCGGGGCCGAGCCGCGTCCAGATCACGAAGCCGTCCGGCGATGGTTCGCCGGAGGCAACGCCGAGCGTGAACGGATTGCTCGGGGCCTGATAGGGCTTCACCGGTGACGACGCGAGGCCGCTGAGGCTCAGACCGCAGAGGCCTGCGCCGGCCAGCAACAGCAGGCGCTTCTGCGGATCGTGCAGGTCAGGATTCACGATGCCTTGCGATTGCGCAGCCGGCAGATGCCACCGTACTGACTCTGTTCGAAGTGCTCGGGCAGCAGCACACGGTCGGGCCGCGCTTCGGCGACGATCAGCCTGATGTGGCTGGCGTACTCCGCACGGATCGCGGCAACGGTTGCGATCTCCAGGCCCTCGATATCGAGTTTCAGCACGTCGATGCTGCCGCGCTGCTGCAGCACCTGTTCCAGCACGCTGTTGATCTCGACGCAGTCGACCGTGACGGTCTCGGTGCCCTGGATGCCGATGCCGCCGTAGCGTCCGGTGGCCTCGATGCCGAATTCGAACTGGCCACTGCGATCCGCGACCGCTTTCTCGACCAGGTGATAGCGCGCCTCGAAATCCTGCAGGTTGGCGCGCAGCCGCGGCGTGTTGCGGACATCGGCCTCATACAGATAGCAGCGCGCTTCGGGATTGCGGGTGAGGAAGTACAGTGCGCTGATGCCGATGTTGGAACCGAGATCGACCACCGTGCGGATGTCGCGCGGCACCCGGTAGTCGAGCCGGCAGAACACTTCGTTGACGGTCAGCAGATCGTCATGGCTGGACAGCAGCGGCGCGATGGTGCCGATCGGTGTGCGCACGCGGATGCGATACGGATAGGCGCCGCCGCCGCCGAGATAGCGCGACAGATTGCCGATGAAATCGGGGTAGTGGCGCGCCATGTTGAGCAGTGCCACATAGTGCTGGCGGCCCGTGATGGCGCGGCGCAAGCGACTGCTACTGCGATAGCCCAGCATCCCGGTCTCCGGTCAAGGTCGGCGAAGTTTCTTCGGCGACGGCGCGCGCGGCCATCACAGGCGGATGCGCTCGATGGTTTCGGTGGTCGATACCGCCGGTGTGCGTGGCAGGTAGACCACGCGACAAACATCATTGAACTGATCGAAGCGCCCCTGCCAGTCGTCGCCCATCACCAGCACATCGGCGCGGTGTTCGAGCAGATAGTCGCGCTTGCGTTCCAGCGACTCCTCGGCGAACACCGCGTCCACCATGCGTAGCGCCGAGACGATCTCGATGCGCTCCGTCAGGCTGTATACCGGACGGCGGCTCTTCTTCGACAGGTTCAGTTCGTCGGTGGAGATTCCCACGATCAGGAAGTCGCCGAGACTGCGCGCACGCGCCAGCAGGCGCAGGTGTCCGACGTGCAGCACATCGTAGGTTCCGAAAGTGATGACGCGCGTCATGGATCGATGTCCGTCCTTGAGGGGTGCCCGGTCGCCTGCGATGGCGCGCTCATGCAATCCGTTCGTCATAGCCCTTACTCAAGCGTACGCCACGCCAGGCCTTCCGGAAAAAATTCTGTCCGCCCAGGCTCAGCAGCCACGCCGCAAGCGCACGCCGGTCCGCCGGCCACAGGCGCCAGGCGCGCCATAGCTCGCGACGGCCGACGGTGATATCGCCGGAGAGTGCCAGGGTCTTGCCGCGCACGTAATGCCAGTTGGCCAGGGCCCCCGGCTGCTGTGCCAGCGAGGGGCCGTGCAGTTCGATCAGACGCTGCATCGAGCGCGCATAGTTGGGGCCGTGCGCCGAGATGCTGTCCGGCGACTGGTAGACCACCACCAGCGGCAGGTCGAGCAGTATCACCTTGCCGGCCACGCTGTAGCGGACCAGCCATTCCCAATCGACCAGCGAACGCAGTTGCTCGTCGAATCCGCCGACGCGGGTGAATGCGCTCCTGCGCACCAGCCAAGTCGAGGTCAACGCGAAGTTGTGAAACAGGATGTCCTTGCGGAAATGGCCCTTGCGTGTGCCCATGCGATCGCGCGCGGGCGAATAGACCACATCGCGGCCATTCCAGCGCAGCAGGGCGCAGAGGCACAGCTCGGTTTCCGGTGCGGCGCTCTCGAGTGCGTGCACGGTTTTCGTCAGGCGCTCCGGCAACCATTCGTCGTCGCTGTCGAGAAAAGCGATCAGCGGTGCCCGCGCGTGTTCGATGCCGGTATTGCGCGCCGCCCCTGCGCCGCCACGTTGTGGCCGGCGGATGTAGCGCAGCCGCGGGTCCTGGAAGCCGGCGATCACGCTTTCCGTCTGATCGGTGGAGCCGTCGTCGGCGACGATCAGTTCCAGATCGCGGAAATCCTGCTGCAGCACGCTGTGGATCGCACGGCCCAGCGTTGCGCCACGGTTGTAGCTCGGGATGACCACGCTGACACGCGGCGACGGGGCGTTCATCGGGCACTCCGGGTGCGTCGTTGACGGACGATCTGTGCCAGCGCTGCCGCGCCGCGCATCGGCGCGCGTCCGAGATAGCTCAGCAGATACGCGACCCAGGCCTTGGGATAGAACGCGTGCAGGCGCAGCGCGCTGCGCAGCCAGCGGCGAGCGACTGCCGCCGAGCCGTGAATGGTCTCGTAGCGTCCGATCAGGAAATGCAGCTTCGCCAGGCGCTGCGGCTGTGTCTGCCACAGCTCGGCATGCACCGCGAGGATGCGCTGCATCGCCGCACTGAACAGGCGATGGTCCTTCCACAGCGCGCCACCGACATCGCGGTCCTGCAGGTACAGCGGTTCGTCGATCTGGTTGATGCGACAGATCTTCGACAGTCGCAACGCCAGCTCCCAGTCCTCCCAGGTATGCAGCTGCTCATCGAAGCCGGAGGTCTGATCGAGGTAGCGCTTGCGCACCAGCCACGCCGGCGTCGCCAGCATCGCGAAGCCTTCCAGCGGGCCACGGGTGAACTGCATGCGCTGCAGCGTCTGCTCGCCACCGACATAGCTCGGCGCCTTGCGATCGAAGCGGATGCGGCCGCAAAGGTTCAGTCCCACTGCATCGCCACCGGCGCGCAGCGTCGCCAGCTGCTTTTCCAGTTTCTCGACAAACCACAGATCGTCATCGTCCTGGAAAGCGATGAACTCGCCACGCGCTGCGGCGATGCCGGCATTGCGCGCGCCCGCGGCATGGTGACTGTGCGTGAGGCGCAGATAGCGCAATCGCGGATCGGCGATCGCGGCCACCACCTGCGGCGTGTCGTCGCTGGAGCAGTCGTCGACCACGATCAGTTCCAGCTCGCGATGGCTTTGCGCGAGCACGCTGCGGATCGCGCGCGGCAGCAGCGCCGCGCGGTTGTGCGTCGGCAGGATCACGCTGATCAGCGCTGGAGCGGGGGTATTCATCGTGGCGTGGTGGGCGAGCCGCTGCGCGGACGCGGCTTGAAGACGCCGCGGAACTGATGCCAGCGCTCGCGCACGTGCTGCGCCTGGCCGTCGCCGAGCAGGCTCAGCAGGTACAGGCCCCAGGCGTCCGGCAACCAGGGTTTCAGCCGCAGCGCGCGTCGCAGCCAGTGACGTGCCTCGCGGGCGCTGCCGTAGCGGGCTTCGAAGCGGCCGACGATCAGGCAGTGGCGCGCCAGGGTCACCGGCGTGTCCTGCCATAGCGCGCCGTGCTTCTCGAGCATGGTGCGCATGCTGATCGCATAGAGGTTCTCATAGCGCGACAGGCCGCCGCCCTGAACGCGATCCTGCACGAACAGCGGTTCGTCGACATGCATGAACTCGCAGACCTGCGCCAGCCGCAGCAACAGCTCCCAATCTTCCCAGGTGGTCAGGCTCTCATCGAACAGTCCGGCCCGATCGAGATCGCGCTTGCGCACCACCCAGCCCGGCGTGGCCAGCAGTGCCGAGTCGCGCAACTGGAAGACGCGGTAGTGGATGCGCCGGAACCAGTCGTGACCGCCCACGTAGAACACGCGGCCGCGGGTGTAGCAGATGTGGCCGCAGATGCTGACGCCGACATTGTCCGGCGCGGCACGTAGTGCGTTGATCTGCTTCTCCAGCTTCTGTGCCAGCCAGATGTCGTCGTCATCCTGGAACGCGATGAACTGGCCGCGCGCAGCCCGCAGCCCACTGTTGCGGGCGCCCGACGCATGACGGCTCTGTTCGTGACGGATATGACGCAGGCGCGGATCGGTGATCGAGGCCAGCACCTGCTGGGTGTGATCGGTCGAGGCGTCATCGACCACGATCAGTTCGAGATCGCGCCAGGTCTGTGCCAGCACGCTCTGGATCGAACGCAGCAACAGGTCCGCACGATTGTGCGTGGGAATGATGACGCTGACCGTCGGCGCGGGTATCGGGGCAGTCATGATCTCAGCTGCTCCTCAGCAGGGGCACGGCAGCCTTGCCCGGCAGTGCATCGCGCAAGGCGTAGCCGGTGCGCAGCAGCAGGGCACGCGCCAGCAGCGGTAGACGTCTGACGCGCCAGCGCCAGGTGATGCGCTCGTGGTAGTAAGCCAGCTCAGCGGACAGGTCTGGCGCCGGGGTGAGGGTGTCCTGTGCCCAGCCGGCCGCCTGCAGATGCTGCTGATACAGCGCGCGCCGCGGGTGGGGACAGCCCTGGGTCCACGGCTTGAACGGCCCGATGAAATGCACGGCCGCCGGGGCGGCCAGCGCCTGTGCGGTTTCGTGCGCGCTGAACGGAATCTGCTCCGGCGTCAGCTCGTAGAACGTGCTCTGCACGTTCCAGCGCGGATGCAGTCCGAGGAAACTGTGCTGGTACAGCGCAGACAACGCATCCTGCTCGGGATAGCGATTGTCGGGATGTGCGGCGGCGTAGCGGCGTACCGCATCGATGAAATCCATGCTGCGCAGCCGTGCCAGATCGAACAGCATGACGCCGCTGTTGAGATAACGAGCCGGATCGTCGATACCGAGTTGGTCGCGTGGCCAGTTGCCGAGGAAGTAGTAGATCGGATTGGCGACCGCGGCAAATGGGTGCGGCGCCAACGGCAGTTGCCACAGCGGCGCCAGGTCGTCGGCCACGATCAGGTCGGAATCGAGATAGATGATCCGCGAGAGTTCCGGGCACAGCTGCGGCAGCAGCACGCGGTACCAGCAGGACTTGTGGAACTGCGCGATCGGGAATCCCTGCAGCAGCGCGTCATCGACGACCACACCGATGCATTGCGCGTTGCTGCTGCTGGCCAGTTTCGCGTAACGCGCCAGCGTGCGGTCGCTCAACGTGCCGTCATGCAGTACCCGGATGCGTGCCGCAGCGCCGCCCAGATGCCGCAAAAGCGAATGCAGCATCGCGGCAGTGGGCGCTGCATAGCGTTCATCGGTGGCGCAAGCGAATTCCAGCATCTCAATCCTTGCGCCGGAACAGGTAGTAGTAATCGTCCACGCCGAACAGCTCCCGCACGTCGTCGTCGGCGATCACTTTTTCGCAGGCAATCTGCTCGTAGCCATGCTGCGGAAACAGGTGCGCAAAATCCAGACGGACATCGTTGCCCTCGTTGCTGAGCAGGTGCTGCTGATCGTTGGGGACCACCAGCAGATACGGCACCTGCAGTCGCGCCAGCAGTGCCAGCCAGCCGCTGATGGCGGCACAGCCCATTTCCGGGAAGCTGTGGATGTTGACCGCGAAGTCGTAGCGCACGCCGCTGAGCTTGCTGTCGATCTCATCGAGTGCACAGACCACGGCCTTGTCGAGACAGCCGCGATGGCCGAGGTAGTACTCGCACAGGAAGGTGGATTCCGGGATCGCGTCGACGCAGTAGTAGTGTTCGATCTGCGGCAGCGCCGCGAGCATGCGATGCGCCAGTCGTCCGTAACCCGCGCCGATATCGAGCACATTCAGTTTCTGGCGCTCGAACAGTTTCAGCTGGCGATCGAGGAAATAGATTTCGTTGATCGAATCGAGCAGGTCACGGCTCACGCGAGGCTGGTGTTCGAACTCGAAACTCCAGCACCCGAAGGCGCCGTCTTCCTGCAGCGTCTGCAACAGGTCGTGATGATCGAGGTCGCGGATATAGCGGCAGTACAGGTAGTACTTCAACCGTGCTTGCGCGCGCACGTTGCGCAACTGCCAGACATAGGCGTTGTCGCCGCGGAAGTAGCGCAGATCCAGTTCGCGGCCCAGATATTCCTTGCCCCAAAGACCGGGCGCGCGCATCGGCAGGTCCAGCGTGGCGTAACGCTGGCGCAATTCCAGCAGCCGCGGATGATCGCTGCGCAACGCCTGCTCGGCGCCGGCCGGCAGCGGTGATTGCCCATCGTGACTGGGATCGCCGTAGCCGGTGGGCTTGATCCGGTGCAAGCGATAACCCAGGCGCGACAGGCTGTCATGCACCAGCTGCTTGCCCAGCGTGCGGGGGTCGAAGGATGAAGCGCTCATGTCGGGAATTCCATGGTGATCATCGGGCGTTCGAGGAGGGGGTGCCATTGCTGGCCAGGCGCTTGCGCAGGCGGTCCCAGCGCTGACGTCCACGCAGTGCATACGGCAGCAGCGGCAGCGGCGTTGCACGCAACAACTGCTCCCACAGATTGCCGGCGGCAGGGGGCGGCATCGGCCACGGCGTCTGTGCGCGATGCTCCAGATACAGCTGCTGCCGCGGATGGCGGCAGTTCCAGCTCCAGGGCTTGAACAGGGGCGGGCCTTCGAAATGCAGGATGCCGGGTGCCGCCAGCGTTGCGCGCAGTTCCTCCGCCGTGAACACCTGGTAACGCTCCGGCAGGAAGTAGAAGCTGTTCTGACAGTTCCAGCGCGGTGCGAGCCGGATGCGGCGGCGACCCAGCACCACATTCAGCGCATCCTGATCGGGCCACAGCAGGCGTGTCCCCATGCTGCGTGCGTATTGCATGATCTCGGCGCTGCAACCGTCGCGGCGCATCGCGGCGAGATTCAGCAGCAGCACGCCGCTGTTGAAATAGCCCTGCTCGGGCGCCAGTCCCAGCTCCGCGGGACGCCGGGCATTGCGACGTTCCAGCACGTTGTCGACCGCGGCCACATAGTGATCGCCCAGCTCGGTATTCCAGAGCGCGTCGAGTCGATCGACCGCGAGTGTGTCGGCATCCAGGTACAGAATCCGGTCGAGTTCCGGCAGCAGTTGTGGCAGCAGCACGCGATACCACATCACCCGCGGGATACAGTAGATCTCGGGCAGACCTTCGACCCAGCGTTCGTCGATGGCGTGTACGCGCAGCGCGCAGCCCAGTTGTTCGAGCATCTGCCGCAGCGGCAGCAGATCGGCCGCGCTCAAGGAGGGCGCCGCCAGGAAATGCACCTGCACCGCGTCGCGGCCCTGGCGCAGGGCGACCGAATGCAGCATCGCCGCGCAATGCGGCAGATAGGCGGCGTCGGCGGCACAGGCCAGGTGCAGGGTCATGGCGTGGCGTTCTCAGCTCGCCGCACGCCGGTACAGATAGTGCTGGTCATGGACCGCCAGCAGCTTGCGCACATCCGGATCGGTGAAGACGTGTTCCTGTTTCACCAGCTCGTAACCGGCTGCCGCGATCAGCGGCGAGAAATCACGACGCCCGCCGCCATTCGGTTCCACCGTCAGCATGCCTTCGGCTTCATTGGGGACGATGAACAGGTAGGGAATCTGCAGGCGTACGACTAGCTGCAGCCACCATTGCACGGCGGCGTAGGTGCATTCGGAGAAACTGTGGACGTTCATCGCAAGATCGAAGCTGGCGCCAGCGAGGCCGCTTTCGACCTGGTCCAGCGGCAATACCCGCACCTGGTCCTGCAGGCCGCGATGACGCAGGTAGTACTGGCACAGATAGGTCGATTCCGGAATCGCGTCGACGCAGCAGTAGTCGGCAACATCCGCCGCCGCAGTGATGCGATGTGCCAGGCGACCATAGCCGGCGCCGATGTCGAGCACCCGCAGGCCCTGGCGCTGCAGCAGGCCCATGCTGCGATCGAGGAAGCCAATTTCGTTGGCCGAATCGAGCAGGTCGCGGCTGTAGCGGACACCGCCGAAATCCTGGGTCCAGCAGCCGAAGGCGCCGTCCTCGCCGAGCTTCTGCAGCAGGCCCCGCTCGTCCTGACTCTGCACGTACTTCATGAACACGTAGTACTTCAGCGCCGTGGTCTGCGTGAGGTCGCGGTACTGCCAGATGTAGGCGTTGTCGCCGCGGAAATAGCGCAGGTCCAGCAGCACCTTCAGGTAGTCGCGGTTCCACTGCGAATGCTGGCAGACCGGCAAAATCAGGTTGGCATAGGTCTGGCGCAGTGCCTGCAGATCGGGATGATCGCTGCGCAAGGCATCGTCCGCGCCCGGCGGCAGCGGCTGCGAGTCGTCGCCCATGCGGCTGAAGTAGTAGCGGTCTTCATCGTTGAGACGCACCACATGATAACCACGGTCGAGCAGGCTGGAGCGCACCTGTCGTGACAGTTTTCTTCGCAGCGATTTGATCAGGGCCATGAGGGCAACCGTAGGGTTTCAGTGGGCGGGCCGCAGGATGTGGCGAATCAGTTGCTTCTGCTGTTGCAACAGCTGGATCAGCTCCCGGCCCAGTGCGTCGTCGCGACGCAGGCACAGGGTATCGAGCACTTCGTGATGCGTTTCATAGCCGAGGCGATCGAGATGCGCGAGACAGGCGCGGCGATCATCGACGCTGAGGTGATGGTGCTCGAACAGCAACACCGTCGGGCGCAGTCGGTCGAAATCGATCAGCTTGATGATCTCGTAGTCGTAACCTTCGGTATCGATCTGGATCAGATCGGCGCGGCTGATCGCATGACGTGCGCACAGCGTTGCCAGGGTCATGCACGGGACCTCCTGGCTGAGCAGCCGCGATTCGATGTCGGGAATGCCCCAGACGTGCTTCAGCACCACCTCGCGGCGAAACGAGCCGATCGCGTTGTACCAGTCGGGCATGTTCTCTTCCGGCGACGCTTCGCGCAGATAGTGGAAGGTCTGCATGCCGTCGTGATCGGCGATCGCGACGTTCTCCAGCTTCAGGCGCGGGTTGTTGCCGTAGTGCGCATGCAGCTTGCGGAACACGTAGGGCACCGGCTCGATCAGGATGCCGGACCATTGCTGATGTTCGATTGCGTCGCGCAGGTGATCCTGTTGCAGACCGTCGTTGGCACCGATCTGCAGGAAAAATGCCTGCGGGCGCCGTTGTGCGAGCCGCGCCATGATGATCGGCACCACGCGCTGCGGTCGTTGTGGCAGCTGTTTGTGCAAGCGGCGCAAGGCCTTGCGTAGGGCACTGTCCCGCGGCAGCAGTTTGCGTGCAACGCGGGTGCCGTGATCGATGGCGCCAAGCAGCAGCCGGCGTGCGGACGCCCCGGCGGGAGCGAGCAGATGCTGACGGACGAAGCTCATGTTGCGAGCCCCTCGACAGGCAGCGGCTTGCGCGCACGCAAGGCGAACACCAGCGCATTGACGGCCCGCGATTGCGGCGAGTGCAGGCGGTCGAACCAGGCGATCAGCTTTTGCAGGCACCACACGAACACGGGTCGCAGCCACCGCGGCACATGGCCGTAGGTGGCGTCCTGGAACAGCTGCAAGCCGGTTGGTGCCAGGCCCATGATGCCGGTGAACTGTTCAACCTCGAAACCGGCCAGACGCACGATCCGATCGAGACCTTCACCGGTCCAGCGCCAGTAATCGACCGGATCGCGGTGGTAGACCATGATGCCGTGCGTCGACAGGATCAGTTGTCCGCCGGGGCGCAGCATGCGGTAGCACTCGCGCAGGTACAGCGCCGGATCGCTGACATGTTCCAGCACCTGCGACGACAGCACCAGATCGAAGCCGCCATCGGCGGTCGGCACCGTGCCATCGGGCTGCAGATGGAGCTGCGCCTGCGGATTGCCCGCCAGATCGATGCCGACGTAATCCGCGGTGGCCGGAAAGAACGACCGATAGGGCATCGACGCGCAGCCATAGTCGGCCACCCGGGCGTCACCGCGCAGTTGTGCTGCCGTCACCAGCGCCGCGAGGCCGCGTGGCAGCGCGCGGGAGATGTAGGCCAGCGAATGGGTCCACGGCGGGTCCTGCAGATCGGGCCGGCCGCTGCTGAGAAATTCGGGCGGTGCTGACGAGGGGAGGGGAACGTTCGTCGTCATAGGGGTTTCCTGCGCATCATCGCCAGCAGGCGCGTCAGTTCCTGCAGTGCCTGCCGCTGACCGAAGACATAGCTCAACAGCAGCAGGTACAGCAGTGCGTACAGGCCGAGGTTCAGCGGCAGTTGCAGCGGCTGCCAATGGAGCTCCCAGTGCGCAGGCAGGAAGCTGAGCGCGGCACCGGCCAGCACCGCTGCAGCGACCGGGCGCAGCGTCACGCCGAGCAGATCACGCAGGCGCAGCGGAGTGTTGCGGAAGGCCAATGCCATGCATGGCAGCAGCAGTGCATACATGGCCGCGGCATAGGAGATGGCGACCGATTCCAGGCCCTGCGAAAGCCCTGCCAGCAGGCAAACGATCAGGAAACTCCAGCCGCCGATGCCCCACAGCATCATCATCCGCGAATCGCCGCGCACCAGGTACAGCCAGCCGGAGGTGTAGCAGATCACCTGCGGCACCATGCCGATCGCGAACCAGCGCAGAAAGTTGGCGGCCTCGCTCCACTTCGGGCCGAGCAGCAGCTGCACCAGGCCGTCGGACCACAGCACGGTGGCGACGCTGGCGGGGGCCGCGAGGGTGATCAGGCTGTTGGTGGTGCGCAGGTAGTAGTCGCGAAACCCGGCGGGGTTTGCAGCCAATCGCGACAGCGTGCTTTGCGCCACCATGTTGATCGGCTCGGTGATATAGCCGAGCGGAATCGCGTACAGCAGATACGCGCGACTGAACAGTCCGACCGTGGCTGCGCCCCACATCCAGCCGATCAGCGCGATATGCAGGTTGTGCGCCAGAAACCCCAGAATCGAGAACACCACCAGATAGCCGCCGAAGCTGACCATGCTGTTGACGCTGCGATCGTAGGCGGGCCTGGTTGGACGCCAGCGGCAGTAGTGCCAGCGCAGGACGGTGCTGGTTACGCTGGAGACCAGCAAGCCGCCGATCAACGCCCAATAGCCGTAGCCGAGCAAGGCGCCGGCGATCGACGCCAGGCCGCCGATGAGCGCTGCCAGCAACTGGCAGGCGGCGAGTTCGCGAAAGCGCAGTTCACGTTGCAGCAGCGCACCGTGCTGGACGCCAAGACCGCTGATCGCAAAGCTCAGTGCGAGTGCGGCGGCCGCGTGCGGAATGCGGGCGTCGTCGTAAAGAGGGCCCAGCGTTGGCGCGATCAGTATCGCGCCCAAGGTCATCAGCAGGCCCAGCGCGGCGTTGAGCCAGAACAGGGAGTTGATCTGCGAGCTGGTGATCGCGGGTGCGCGGATCGTCGCCGCCGACAGGCCCAGATCCTTGAATACCTCGGCGACCCCGATGATCGCGAACGACATCGCCAGCACGCCGAAATCGGCGGGCGCCAGCAGGCGCGCGAGCACCACCATCGACGCAAAGCGGATGATCTGGCCGCCGCCACGCGCCAGCATGTTGACGATCCAGCCCTCGCGCGCCAGCCGTGCCAGCATTTCCGCAGGCATTGGCACACCGACGCTGTCGCTCAGCGTCGGCGGTGGTGGAGTGGGGGGAGAGTTGTTCATCACATGCGGCCGTTATGGTTTCTCGAACGGGGTCCTCTGGATGGCCTCAGGTGGCGTAACTGGCCAGCATCCGCTGACCGGGGGCGAACTTCGGCGGCACGGGCACGGCGACACCGCTGCAGAACAGCTCGCGCACGCGCTCGGGCTGCCGCAGATCGGCGCGTTGTACTTCGACGGTTTCCGGCAAGGCGCCAAAGCCACGCGATGCGAAGTTGGAATCCGGGCGGGCGTACTCGCGACGGCGCCTCAGCAGGATGCAGGTGCTTTCCTCCTGCAGTTCGAATGCCGGACTGAAGGCGAGCCGCTCGGCGCTGATCCAGTCCAGCGAGGGCTCTGGCACGAATCCGGCGAAATGCGCGGCATCGATCACCAGGGCGCTGAGCTCGACGTCGCGCGGTTGCTGCAGCGCGCGGGCCACGGCCGTCGCGTCGAACGACCATGCGGGCCCGCCCAGGTACTCGCTGGGTGTGCCGGAGACATCGATGCCGGTCTGCTTCTCGGGCAGGCAGCGGCTGAACATCGGCACGTATTCGCGGATGTGTTCGAGAAAGTTCTGGCAGAAGCGGTAGTAGCGATAGGGATCGATGCGATGCACACCGCTTTCTTCGGCCCAGATCGAATCGAACAGGGTCCAGCCGCTGGCGGCGGCAACGCGCGACGCTTCGCGCAGGAAGTGACGCTGCGTCGGGATTTCCGGCAGGCAGGTCGACGAGAACACGCCATCGAACATGCCGTCCGCATAAGGCCAGCCGAACTGCACGTCGTGGCAGATCAGATCGGCGTCGGCACCGATGATGCGACGCACCACCAGCAGATTGATCAACTGACCATCCATGCAGACCAGCTCACGCGGCTGGCGCTGCATCACGCGCAGCAGATTCTCGAACACGCCGTGGCCGCTGCAGACCGATAGGATGCGACCGTCCATGCGCAGGTGACGCAGACCGATCGCGGTGGCATTGGCGCGGACGCAGAAGAAGCGCTGCGTGTAATAGCGATGCAGCTGTTCGGCGCGGAACGCTGCGGGGCTCGATTGCGCCTTGCGCTTCATCCGCAGATTGCGTGTTGCACCCAATGCGCGGTGGGCCAGACCCACCACGGCGGATGTTTCGGGCAGGTGCAGCGCACGCGCGACGCGGCGCCGACCGTTGAGATCGCCGACCACTTCGAAATCGGCGGCACGGACCAGATGGCGTTGCGAAGCGGGCTGCAGCTTCAGGTCGTAATCGACGGCAAAGTCGATGTAGGACGCATAGCCGGTGCCGAGCAGCTGCGACAGCACTGGTGCATGGCGCGCGATCCAGCGCTTGAGGCCGGCGACATCACCGCGTTGCAGATATTCGATGGCGGCGATCTGCAGCGGCGCCCCCGGCTGCAGTTCTTCCTCGGCGCCGCCGTAGCCCTTGGCCAGACTCAGCAGCAGGATGCCTTCGATGATCGGAAACTCGAAACAGGCAGAACGGACGAGGCCGTAGTGAATGCGCTCGCTGTCACCTTCGACATTGGCACTGACGGTGAATGCACTGCCGCTGTAGGGGCATTGCATCTGCTTCAATAGGCTCAATCGCATGCAGGTATCCCGGAACGTTGCAGACTGAAAGCGTGGGTGACGGAGCGCCAGCGCGTGACCCGCGCGGGCTAGACCTTGATCGCCATCCTGCAGGTGTAGTCCACCCGCTGCAGAAATGGCAGCTGTCGCCCCGCTGCGGAAAAGTACTCGTCGACTGCCTGGCGGCAGCCACGCCAGTGGCCGTAGTCATCGACGATCAGCACACCGTTCTGCACCAGTCGCGGGTACAGGTGCACGAGTTCATGCAGCGTCGATTCGTACCAGTCGGTGTCCAGTCGCAGCAGGCACAGCGCGTCGGCCATGGTGCCGGGCAAGGTCTGCTCGACCGGGCCTTTGACGAAATGCAGGTGCTGCGCCGGATAGCCGGTGGCCAGCAACAACTCGCGCACCTGCTGCTCGTTGAAGACTTCGGCCCGGAACAGGAAATCCCAGGCCTGCTTGCCGGCCTGGCGTGCGCCATCCCAGGTGGCCAGTGCGGGTGGATCGTAATCGGAAACGTCTTCGGTCCCCGGCGCCGTCATCCCTTCGAAAGTGTCGTACAGGTAGATGTCGCGATTGCTTACACCGAGTTCCTGCAGCGTCAGTATCATGGTCAGCACGGAACCACCGCGCCAGACACCGCATTCGGCGAACGCGCCGGGCAATGCGCGCTGCTGACAATGGCGAACGGCATCGATCAGGCCGACGATGCGTTCTTCGCTGGTCATCGTATAGGCGCGCACGCGATCGATGATGCGGCGCTCGGAGGGGGGTAGGTGCGCGATCACGCGCGCGTCGGAGCAATCAGGTACCGCGTTGTTCTGCGGTAGCAACCTTCTCAGTATCTTCACCGTATAGGGATCCCGGGGGTGACCAGTCTGAAACCGGAGCGCGCAAGCGCCCCTCGTGTGACTGCGCTGCCGTGCGTGCCTGTCGCAGCAAGACGGTCCTGAATCGGAGACGGATTCAGGCGACGCAGCCGCAATCAGGACGGGCTGGCGACCGGCTCGATCTGCAGATCGAGATCGACATCGATGCCGCCGAACTCGAAGTCCAGCATCCCGTAGACCGTCAGGAAGATCTGCGGTCCCTTGGACGCGAGCACGGGTGCAACATTGGCCGCCGCGACATACACGAACTGGCCCGCGGTTGCGGTGACACTGCCAGCGGCATTGCGCACCACGATGCTGCCCTGATCGACACGGGCATAGAGACCGGGCTCGTCATCGCAGCCGGCACCGCACATGAACGCCGCGTAGTCGGTGCCGTGGACCTGGATATCGGCCACCGGTGTTTTCGCTTCATGCTTGATCAGTCCGGTCACCGCGCGATAGCCCCCACTGCCCAGCGAGTAGGCGGCGGTTTTCTGCGGCAGCGAGAACGACGTCAGGTCGAAGGAAGTGCCGGGTGCCAGCGCGACCATCGTGTCGTCCTCCATCCAGATCTCGACCTTCGAGTCCGCGGAGGTTCGCAGTGCGCTGCCGACTTCGAGTTGCGTGCCGCGCTGCACGCGCTCGACATCCTGGTTGCGCGTGACGGTGGCATTGCCCACCGCCTTGGTGACACGACCGCCGCCATCTGCAAATGCGGCGGGTGTCAGGAGTATCGCTCCAGCCACTGCACCGATGATCGTTCCGATTTTCATGAAATCTCCCCCCATCATTTCGTGTACTGCTGGTATTGCATTTTGTAACGCGGTCTAGTCTACCCCTGCTGCGGCGGCGCGCAAGCGGGGGCTAGCCCCTGATTTTCAACTGGTTTTACCTTGCTTATCTTGCGTCGCCGCGAGCCCTGGCTGCTGCAGCTGGCACTGGCGGCCATCAGCACGATCAGCGTCGCCGCGTTTGCGGGGATCTGCAGGTTGAATTCGACCGTCGCATGGATGCCCTGGGCCAGCAGCGCCATCAATGCGGCAAATGCAACGCCGGCCGGCAGCCGGCGCTTGCGGCGGATGATCACCATGATCGCGTGCAGCGCATGCACACCCACCAGCAGCGCCAGCAATATCAGGCCGGGGATGCCCACTTCGACGGCGAATTCGACGTAGTCGTTGTGCGCGTGATCGAAGTACTGGCGCATCGCCGCGCTGCGGACCTGCGCATAGGCTTGTTCAAACGTCCCGATGCCGGTCCCGGTGAGGTGATAGCGCTCCAGCAGCGGCGGGATATCGACGAGCAGTTGCGCACGCCCTTCGCCGCGGACATCGGTCTGCTCGATGCGCTGCACCACCTGTTCGAGGCCGAACCAGCGGCTGACGATGAACGAATCGACCACCAGCAGGCTCAGCACCAGCAGCGCGGCGCGCCAGGCCAGCCAGCGCTCGCGCAGCAGCACGTAGCCCAGCCCGCAAACGCACAAGGCGATGAAGAACGCGGTATTGCCCATGCGCGAGCGCGTCAGCACCAGGGCGATGACCATCACGGCAAGCACCACTCGGATGCGGATCTTGGGGCTGAGCGCGGTATCGATCAGTGCCAGCAGGCGGGTTTTCCAGTCGCGGCGTTGCGGTGCGGGTTCCAGTTGCGACAGCAGCAAACCGATGCCGGCGGCCATGGTCAGGCCGAGATAACCCGCCAGATGATTGCGATTGACGAAAGTGCCCGTGGCGACGTCGCGATAGAAGGTTTTCTCGGCGAAGAAGCCGTATTCCAGCCCGGACAGGGTCATCAGTCCGCCGTACAGCGCCTGCGCGAACCCGGCGAGCACCAGTGTCAGCAGCAGCTGGCGCTGACGCTCGGGCTGGTCGGCACACAACAGCACGACCAGCAGGTACAGCCCGAAGTAGCTGACGCTGAGCAGCAGTGCGTCCATGCTGACACCGGGGGCGATGCTGAGTGCGAACCACGGTTCGACTGCGCCTGGACTGTGTTCGGCGGCGTGCACGGCCGCTGCCTGCGGACTCCAGGCCTGCAGTAGCGCTGGATCCAGCGGCAGCACTTGTAGCGCCAGCCATGCGAGCCAGGCCAGCCACAGCGTCAGCGGCAGCCAGAGCCCCTGCAGTCGCGGCCAATGCACGCGCCCCAGCGCGGCCAGCAGAAACCAGCCGCCCAGCAGCAGTCCGGTACCGGCGGCCAATACGCCTTCGGCCCAGGGGCGATGACTGCCCCAGGGCAGCGGCAGCCACAGCAGCAGCAGCAGCAGGCCACCGAACAGCATGCGATCGGGAGCTGAGTACTTCATCGGGCGCCCTGGTGTGTAGGTGGCTCGAGAAAACCGCTGCGGTCGCAATACTGGCGATGCCGTGGGGCGAGATCCGGCAGATCGCATTGCCGGCGCAGCGCGCGCGCATCCGCACACCAGCGACCCAGATTCAATGCCTCGCCGGTGTAGGCGCAGAACAAGGCTTCGCGGCGACTGCTGGCGATATAGCGCAGGAATTCACGTGGGCGTGCGGCCAGGGTGACGCGCATGCTGTTGCGCCAGAGCTGTCGGGTGGCTTCGTCACCGTATCGCCAGGCGTGCAGACCGTTGAGGGCGTGGGATGCGTGCAGGGCGCGACTGTTGGGGGCCAGTTCCTGACTGCGCGCCAGGGCCATGCGATAGCCGCTGCCATAGCCCTCGCTGCGTGCCAGCGCCAGCGAATAGTCGCGCCAGGCATAGGCGTCGGCGGGTGCCAGCCGCAGGCCTTGCGCAAACAGGTCGTGCACGGCTTGTGGCGAGGGCTGCAGGGCGCTGAGCTTTCCCTGGGCCAGCCACGCATCGGGGCGCCACGGGGCCAGTTGCGAAGCCAGCGCCGCGGTTGCGATCGCGCTGCCGGTATTGGCGGGCTTCTGCGACAGGGTGGTCGCGTGAATCAGGTACAGATCGGCGAGGCCTGCGCGCGCGCCAAGCAGGCACAACAAGGCAGCCAATGCGAGGGGAACCAGCCAGAGGACGCGCATTGCCTGCATGAAACCCCGCTGCGATTCGGGCCGGTCTGGACTCAGTCGTAAGCGTAGTAGTAGCCGTCGCGGTAGTAGCGATTCTTGCGCGTATCGACCTGGTTGATGATGTGGCCGATGACGTTGCCGCGTGCGTAATGCAACTGCTTCAGCGAACTGAGGATGGCGCGGCGCGGTGTCGAATCGGCCTTGACCACGAACAGCACGGCATCCACCTGATGCGCCAGCAGCAAGGCATCGCTGGCGGCCTGGCACGGCGGAGTGTCGAACACCAGCCGGTCATAGCGCTGCGAGAGCGTGTCCATGAGTTGGGCGAACGCATCGGAGGACAGCAGTTCCGCCGGCGTTGCCGAGCGTCCGCCTGCAGGCAGCACGCTGATGCCGCCGTCGTGCTCGACCAGCACCTCGTCCAGCGTCGCGTGCCCGGTGAGAACGTCGGTCAGGCCCTTGCGCGCGCCCTTGATGCCGAGTGCGTCGGCAATCGTCGGGCGTCTGAGATCGGCGTCGATCAACACCACGCGTTCCATCGTGCCGATCGCCAGCGCCAGGGCGCCGGAGACACTGCTCTTGCCTTCCTTGGGCACCGACGAGGTGATCATGATCCGCTTCAGCGGCCGCTCGCCCTGCGACAGCATCAGCGAGGCGCGCACGCTGCGGACTCCTTCGGAGAACGGGACGCCGCTCTTTTCCATGTACAACCGAGCCATGCTGCGGCGGCGCCCGAGGATGCCGTGCACCAGCGGCAGAATGCCCAGCACCGGCTTTTCCGACAGACGCTCCAGCTCTTCCGGGGTCTGGATGCGATCATTCAGCAGGTGACGCAGCAGCGTCAGCATGATGCCTGCCAACAGGCCGCCGATCCCCGCCAGCAGCACGATGCGCAGCTTGCGCGGCTCGCTGGGTTTGCGCGGCACGACCGCAGTATCGACCACGCGTGCCGATACCGATTCGTAGCTGCCGGCGGTGTCGGTTTCCTTGAAGCGCGCCAGGAAGGTGTCGTAGAGCTGGCGGTTGGTTTCCACTTCCCGTTGCAGGACCGACAGCTGGTAATCCTTGCGGTCGAGGCGCTGGATCTGCGTGCGCGATGCGCTGACCTGTGTGGCGAGGTCGCGTTCGTTCTGCTGCGCGATCTCATAGCTTGCCTTGAGGCCCGCCGCGGCGATGCGCAACTGCTCGGCCAGTGCCGCGCGTGCGGTATCGGCACGGGCCTGCGCTGTCGCCATCTGCGGGTGCTTGTTGCCGTAGCGCTCTTCGAGCTGCCGCACCAGTTCCTCGGATTCCATCACCGATTCGTTGGCGCGCTGTACCAGGGGATCGAGCAGCAGGTTGCTGACGTTCTTCAGCCGACCGGGATCATTCCCGGCCTGGCGAATCTTCTCGTAGGCGCTGGCCAGTTCCTGCCGCTTGCGCTGTGCTTCACGCAGCCGCCGTGAATAGTCGACCAGTTCTTCCTCGGACAGGCCGCGTGCGCCGCCGACGCTGACCAGTTGTTCCTGATCGCGGAACCCCTGCAGGGCACTTTCCGACTTCTCGAGCTGGCTGCGGATATCGGCCAGCTTTTCGGTCAGGAACTGCGTGGCTTTCTGGATCGCGGCGATGCGCGACTGCAGTGATGCTTCGATGAAACTGTCGGCGATCGCATTGGCGACTTCGGCAGACAATTCAGGATCGTGGGCGTCGAAGTGCACGCGGATCAGCTGCGTGCGCAGCAGGGGTTCGACCGTCAGCTGATCGAGGAAGAAATCGATGACGCGGTCACGGCGCCGGGCTTCGATCTCGATGTCGCTGAGGGGATCCTCCTCGGCGACAGGGAGGAACGGCAGGTACTTCAGCAGATCGAATTTGGGTTTTTCGTCGAGCAGATCGACGTTGACCGCTTCGCGACGTTCGACCAGGCCCAGCTTGTCGACGATGGAACTGGCCAGTTCGCGTGAGCGCAGGATCTCGTACTGCGTCAGGTAGTACTCGCTGGTGCCGTATCCGGGATCGTAGACATCCTGCATCTGCACGGCGCGCTGGATCTTCGGCTCGATCAGGATGGTGACGCTGGCGCGGTAGACCGGTTGCAGGTTGAACGCAACGAGCGCCGCGACCGCTGCCGACAGCAGCGCGATCAGCAGCACGCTCCACTTGTACTGGTTGAAGGCCCGCAGCAGCTCGCCAAAATCGATCAGATCCTGATGCGAGGGAGCGTGGCGCTGGTCGGAGGTCATCGGAGGATCTCGGGAAACTGGGATTGCACGGACCAGCCGTGTCAGAACAGCCGTTCTTCCACGATCACCGTGTCGCCCGGATAGACCGGGCTGTCGCGTTCGATGCGGATACGCTGTTCTTGAGATTGCCCGGCACGCTGCACATAGATGCGGCGCGAGGACGCGAACTGGGTCAAACCGCCGGCCAGTGTCAGTACTTTCTCGGCCGTCAGTCCGGGGGTATAGGGATAGGCGCCGGACTGACGCACCTGGCCGCTGACGAACACCGGGCGATAGGCGGCAATGCTGACCCGGACATCCGGGTTGCGCAGATAGCCATTCGCAAGGCCGGCGCGGATGCGGCGCTCCAGTTCGCGCACGGTCTGGTCGATGGCGCGCAAATGTCCCAGGAACGGGTAGTTGATGTAGCCGGCGGAATCGATCAATGCGATCAGCGACAGTTCCGTTTCGCCCAGCACCTCGATCCGTACGCTGTCGCCAGGTGCGACACGGTACGCATCCGGGTTCAGCACACTGTCGGCGGCCTGCTGGCCGGTGAGCGACGGCACGCCCGTCGGCGCTCGCGGTGCCTGCGGCGCCGCGACGCGCGGACTATCTGCCCTGGGAGGTGGTGGCCGCGAGTTGTCGGCGTAAACCGCTGGACGGGACCCACAGGCGCAGAGGAACAGGGTGATCGCCGTCACCGACAGCAAGCGAAGCAGCATTTGATTTTTTGATTTAGCGAACGAAGCGGATACCAACGTAGCTGCTCAGGGTTTCGTAGTTCAGAGGGTCCTCGGTGGAATCGCGGATGTGGTACTTCACGTCACCGAGCAGCGACAGGCTTTCGCTGAGACGATAGATCGCGCCGACGGCACCCACCGCGAAGTCATCGTTGCGGTCGCGACCGACAAAGTCGGCATCCATGATCACGCCCTGAACCATGGTGCTGAAACGGCTGGTCCAGTGCTCATCCCACTGCAGCAGGTAGTAGCGGTTGTCGATGATGCGCACGTCGCTCAGGTAGCTCTCCTGGCTGCGGCGCCCGGTCTGGGCCGAGAACAGGCGATACGCAGTCGGCGCCCATCCCAGGGAAACCTGCCAATCGAGGCTGTCGAAATCCTCGCGACCGGGATCACGCGGATTGCGGTCGACGATGCCGATGCGCACGTCGCCGGTGGTCTTGGCGGTATTCAGCCAGCGCACGCCGAGGCGGTAGCGGAACTCGGAGGAGCCACGATCAATGGTGCCGGGTGCGATGTTCTCGAACACCGAGCGTCGCGCGGACGCTTCGGCGAGGAAGGCGGTCTTCGCCGACAGGTTGTAGAACACGGTCAGGCTGGTCAGTGCCTGTTCGTAGTCCAGATACTGGGTCTGATCACGATTCGAGGTGTACTGACGGTTGTTGGTGCCGACCCGGAACTCGCTCATGATCCGGTCGGTGGGCAGACCGTAGGTGTAGCGGATATCGAAACTTTCGCGCCGCCACTTGTCGAGCGAACGCGTCTGCAGCGAGGTGCCCTCGGTGCGGGCCGTGCCGAACGGGTCGTGGTCCGAAGTCAGCGAGCCGGTCCAGTTGAAATGATGCCGCGCAGCGGACTCCCAATCGGCCGCCAGCACCACGTGATAATCGTTCGAATCGTCGACGGTGCCCGGCAGATCGAACATCGCGAATTCGCCACCAGCTTCGGCGCCGAAGCGGAAGCGCGGGAACGCGTAGCTGAAGCGCGCCCCCGGCTGCACCAGGCCGCCGATCGTATCGCTCTTGTTGTGGCGCTGGTTGAAGAAGTTGTCGACATAGACGGCGCCGGCCTGAATGGTCGTGACCAGACGGCCGCCTTCGAGCAGATCCTCGGTAACCGGCGCACCGGGGGCGCTCACGGTCGGTGGTGGAACCCCTTCGGAGAACTGGGCGGTTGCTTGGCCGCTCCAGGCGCAGAGAAGCACGAGCGGCAGACTCCAGCAGAAATGTTTTCTCGGATTCACTTGAACGCTCCACCCCGTAATAGTGACCGGTACGAACGATGCCGCCCCGTCTTTGATCTGGATACTCCTACAGAATATTGTTTATCACAACTCGCCGGGGACGGGAATTGGCGGCGAGACAGCCGTGCGAAATGTTGCAGAATCTTGCAAACGGAAGCCGGGGGGGTGCCTACGCCCTTGGAATCCGACAATTGCCATGCTCATACTCTGGGGATTGGGGGGGCGTCGACAGCTTGCAGGCCACGTCGACCGACAACATGACAACAATCACATTTGCGGAATTCTGGCGGCAGAAGTACGCCACCAGCGGCCAGTATTTCTTCACCCGGGTCATCAGTCAGCGCATTGGCGCGGTTCTGGCTTATGCGGCCTGTCGCAGCGGAATCACTCCCAATCAGGTGACCTTGATGGGGCTGCTCGTGATGTTGCTGGCCAGTGCGTGTTTTGCCGTCGCCGGAGCGGACGGCGAGTTGCTGTTGCTGGCGGCCGTGCTGTTCCAGCTCGGGTTCGGGATCGACTGTGCCGATGGACAGCTGGCGCGCGGTACCGGCAAGACCAGTGCCTTCGGCGCATGGCTGGACGTGTGCGTCGATCATGCGCGGCATCTCGCAATCGTGGCGGCGGTGTTGGTCAACCTGCAGGATTCCCCAGTCACGATGCTGCAGGCGCTTGCTGCGGGCTATCTGCTGGCCACGGGCCTGACGGTTTATCTGCATACCGCGACGATGCTGAAGGCAGGCAGCTATCAACCCGCGTCGCTGTTGGGGTGGCGTCACCAACTCAGAAGAATGGTGAAGGAGCTGACTGATACCCCACTGTTTCTGATGGTGCTGTGCATCGTTGCGCTATGGCCGCCGCTGTTGGCGTTGTTCTGTGCGGCGATGGGGCTGCTGACGCTGGTGCAGGCATTGGCGCTGGCTGCCCTGAGAATCCGCTGATGCCGCTGCTCGATGCTGCGGCGCCGCCGTCACTGGACGAGGCCAGCATCGCGGGCGTTGGTGGTGGCAGCTGCGACGCAATGAAAGTGCTGCACGTCACCGAGGTCTTGGCGGGTGGTGTTGCGACCTATCTGAACGAAGTGCTGCCATGGCAGGCGCGACAGCTGGCGCCGGGCGCGCTGACCCTGATCTGCCCCGCCAGCGAGGTGAAGTACTTGTCGGAAGCCGTCAGGCGTGTCGTCAAGCTGCAGCTCTTCGAACGCAGGCAGCGCGATCTTGGCTCCTTGTGGCGACTGTGGCGCGCCGTGCGCCGTGCGCGCCGCACCTTGGAGCCACAGATCCTGCACGCGCACAGCAGCTTCGCAGGGCTACTGGTGCGGCTGGGCATTGGTCACCGCCGGCACGCGACGATCTACACCCCGCACGGTTGGTCGATGGCGATGGAGGTGTCGTGGTTGCGGCGCTGGCTGTATGCACTTGCCGAGCGCGTGCTGTCGCGGCGTTGCGAAGTCATCGTCGCGGTATCGCAGCATGAACTGGATGTCGCACATTTCTGGAAGATTCCGGGCGCGAAGCTGCGACTGGTGGTCTCGGGGCTGCGCCCGGCCTTGACTGATCGCAGAGGCAAGCCGCGCGATGGTCCGATTGAGTTACTGTTTGTCGGTCGCTGGGATCGGCAGAAAGGCCTTGACTGGCTGCTGGATGTCATGCGGCAACTGACGGAGGTTCGCATCCGCCTGCGGGTGGCGGGTGCGGCAACGATGCCGCGCACGGAAGTGTGGTCGTGGCCGGACAACGTGGAGCCGCTGGGCTGGATCAATACGATGCAGCTTGATCACTACTACGACGCGGCTGACGCGGTGATCATCCCGTCGCGCTGGGAGGCGCTGGGCCTGGTGGCGCTGGAGGCGATGCGTCGCGGTATCGCGGTACTGGCCAGTGATCGCGGCGCCTTGCCGGAAGTCGTCGAAGATGGGATCACGGGGCACATCTTCAGCCTGGAGCAGCCGGGCGCGCTGCAGCGCTGGCTGCAGACCATTTCCCGGCAGCAGTTGCGGCAGATGGGGGAGCGCGGGCGTGCCCGCTTCTTTCAGCACTTCGGTGGGCAGAGAATGAACCAGGAGCTGTTCGAACTCTATCGCTCGGCGGTGCGTCGTGACGGTCAGAAGGGGCATGTCTAAGGTGTCACTGAAAGCAGCGTTGCCGACGACGATCGATTCCTCCTATGCAGTGGCGACCCGGGGTTCGGGGTTGGCCTTGCCGGGAGGTGTGCGCCTGCCGCTGGCGCCGTCGATGTGGCTGTTTGCCGCCAGCATGATGTTTGCGCCGCTGTCGAGCCTGAACATCGTTATGCACGTCTCCGTCTGCGACGTGCTGCTGGTGCTGGCAGCGATGGCGGCGTTGATCGAGCGAGTGTTCATGCGCGAGATCGTGCCGGCGGTACCCGCATTCTTTCTGGTGCTGCTGCTGTTCACGCTGAGCTTCTTCGCCAATCTGCCGTCCGATGGCCTGCTGTACTGGAAAACCTTCATGGTGACGGTAGTCGCTGGCGTGCTGACGCCGATGGCGATTGCGATGATGCGCATTCGGGATCTTCCGGAGCTGAAGTTCCTGTTGATGGCATGGACGCTGGGCGGTCTGATTGGCGCGCTGTTCATCCTGGCGTACTGCAATGGCTACATCCCCGGGCATCTCGATCGTTTCTGGTTCTATCACGGTCGTGCGCGCGGCCTGACCCACCATCCGAACCTGTCGGGGCTGTCCTGCCTGCTGACCATCCCCGGCCTGATCCTGTTGTACTCGGCCACCCGCAGCCTGCTGCTGAAGGCCGTGGCGCTGCTGTTGATGCTGGCGGTGCTCAAGGCCCTGGACTACACCGGCGCACGCTCGTCGTTCATCGCCGCAGGCGTGTTGCTGGCGGTATGGCTGGCACTGACCCTGTTCACGCTGCTGCGCGCCGGACGCTTGAGTCGCTCGCGGGCCGTGGTGACGGGTGTGCTGACGGTGATCGGCGCAGGCGCGGTCACGGCGTATGGCGCGCTCGGCGGCAATCTCGCGATTCTCGGCCGCGCCTGGGCGCGACTGTTTTCTGGCGACTACGTTGCGCAACACTCGGTGATGGTGCGGGAGCGTCTCAGCAACCGCGCACTCGATGGATTCTTCAATCACCCGGTATTCGGTGAGGGTTACGGCTGGATGGCGTTCACGCAACCGGAGGTGGCGCACAACATCTATCTGCAATATCTCCAGGCCTTGGGGATTGCCGGTTTCCTCGGGTTGATGATCATTCTGCTGTATCCGCTGATCTACCCGATTCGCTGCCTGTTGCGGCCACCGTCGTTCGAGGCGGAGCAGGTCAACAACGTATTGCTGGCGGCCGCTGCGGCTGAACTGGTGTGGCTGGTGGCCCAATCCGGCTTCGCCGATTTCGGTGCCACACTGCTGTTCTGCCTGTTGCTCAACATCAGCTTGTGGCGTGTGTATCACGCGGATCTGAAAACCTCACCGTGAGCGGACTCATGTCATCCATGTTGCGCGGTCGACAGGTGATGGTCACCGGTGGCGCCGGCTTCATCGGTTCGCATGTCTGCGAGCGGCTGGTGCAGGCGGGCGCGACGGTTGTCGTGGTCGACGACCTGTCGACCGGGCTGCAGGAAAATCTCCGCGATATCGATGCCGCACGGTTGCGACTGGTGGTGGCGGACTGCAGCCGTGGTGAGGTGATGGCGGAGCTGCTGGTGGACGCCGATGCGGTGATCCATCTTGCGGCCCTGGTCTCGGTGCAGCGGTCGATCGAGTCGCCTGAGGAAAGCTATCAACGCAATGTCGCGACGGCCTTCACAGTGTTTTCAACGGCGGCGAAGCGACACCTGCCGCTGCTGTTTGCAAGCTCCGCCGCGGTCTATGGAGCGAACCCGGTCAGCCCGGCGAGTGAAGATGCGGCACTCGATCCGCTGTCTCCCTATGCCGCCGACAAGCTCTATCTCGAATTTCTCGCCAAAGGCTTGCGCAGCCGCGGGCTGCGATCGCTGGGGCTGCGCCTGTTCAATGTCTACGGGCCGCGGCAGCGCGCCGACTCTCCGTACAGCGGCGTGATCACCAAGTTTCTGGCCAACATCGATGCGGGGGCTCCCTGCGCGATCTTTGGCGACGGTGAGCAGACGCGTGACTTCGTTCATGTCGACGATGTTGCCGATGCGTTCGTGCGCGGCACGGCGCATCTGTTGGCGGCAGGCCATCACATGGAAGCTATCGTGCTGAACTGCGGTTGCGGACGCGCCACGTCGATCCGCCAGTTGCATGCGCTGCTCGCTGCCGGCGTGCCGCCACTCTGGCGCGACGCGGTCGCCGGTGAAGTGCGACATTCCTGTGCGGATGCCACGCGCATCCGCGAGCAGCTGTCGTGGCAGCCGCGCTTCGAATTGCCGGAAGGGCTCGCATCCTTGCGCCGCGTGGTGGGTGGCGGATGAAGCTGCTGGTCATCAATGACTATGCGGAGCCTGCCGGCGGCGCGTCGATGGTGGCGATCATGCAGGCGGAGGCGATGGCCGCCCGCGGGCACGAGGTGGTGCTGTTCAGTGCGGTCTCGGGGGCGCAGCTGCAGCGCAACGGGGTGCGCTACGTCGGCTGCGCACAGCATGATCTGCTGACGCATCCGCAGCGCGCGGTAGCGGCCATGCAGGGGATCTGGAATCGCAGTGTCGCGGCAAAGCTGCGACAGCTGCTGGTGGAGCTGGGCGACGATGGCTGGATTGCGCATCTGCACAGCTGGAGCAAGGCGTTGTCCAGCAGCGTGCTGCCGGTGTTGCGTCAGGCGGGGGTGCCGATCGTCTGCACCCTGCACGATTCATTTGTCGCCTGCCCCAACGGCGGCTTCTACGACTACAGGCGCGGCGAAACCTGCGCCCGGATGCCGATGAGTCTGTCGTGCATCGCCTGCAACTGTGATGCCCGCAACTATGGGCACAAGCTGTGGCGTCTCGGACGGCAAGTGGTGCAACGGCAAATCGGTGGTTTGCCGGCGGGGATCGATCGCTTCATCACGGTCTCGGATTTCAGCCGCCGCCTGCTGGCTCCGTACCTGCCGGCCACGGTGCCGGTCACGGTGGTGTCGACGCCGATCGTGATGCCGCAGCAGTCACCGCTTCCGCGCGCTGAACGCACGGGCGCGGTATTTGTCGGGCGCATGGCGCCGGAGAAAGGCGTGTCGCTGTATGTGGGGGCCTGCCAGCGCGCGGCGGTGACGCCGCAGTTCCTGGGGGATGGAGAATTGGCGGCCTGGGTGCGTGAGCAGCATGGCGAGGTCGATATCTCCGGCTGGCTGTCGGTGCCGGCGCTGCGGCAGCGACTGGCCAGCGCACTGTTGCTGGTGTTCCCCACGCGGGCCTATGAAGCGCAACCCCTGTCGGTGCTGGAAGCGGCGGCGCTTGGCGTGCCGTTCATCGTGTCCGCACATTGCGCCGCAGCGGAATATGTCAGGGCCAGCGACGGCGGCCTGTTGCTGCAATCCGACAGCCCCGACGAACTGGCGGCGCTGATGCGCCGGGTGATGGATGATCGCGAGGAATGGTCGCGCCTGAGTGCGAACGCCTACCGCTGGTTCTGGGCATCGGAATACGCGCAGCCGGAGCCGCTGTACCGGCGACTGGAGCAGGAATATCGGGCACTGCAGCGGTAGCGCCGGCAGGCCTGTCGTGACTTCGTGAGTGACAAGGCTTGAAGGCACTCAGGGTAATCGGATAAACTCCCTTGGATCGGTTGGTGCAGTGCACCATTGGTGGGCACGGCATGAAAATCGCGATACGGATACTGGTGGTTCAGTTAGGGATCGCGTTGTTTTCCGCGGCACTTTGGAGTTTCTTCGAGGGTGGTCGCGCCGGTTTTGCGGCGTTGGTTGGCGGTGGGATCAGCTTGGTGCTGACGGGCTATACGGCCATCAGGACTTTCGCGGTGCCGGCGGCAGACGCCCAGCGAGCGGTTACGAATTTTTACCGGGCCCAGGTAAGGAAAATGTTCCTTGCCGGGGCCTTGTTCGCGGTCGCGGCAAGGTTTCTCAGTGACGTTTATGTTCCCGTCATTGTCACCTTTGCCCTGACACTGACGGTTTTTATGTTGGCGCTTCTTTGGGAAACGAGCGATGGCTGACGCGGGTCAATCTCCTGCCGAGTACGTAACGCATCACCTCAAGCATTGGGCGTCGGGGCCGGATGATGCGTTCATCACGACGAGCGTATGGCATCTTGATACGCTGGTGATCTCCACCGTCCTTGGCCTGATCTTCCTGACGCTGTTCCGCATGGCGGCTGTGCGTGCGACCTCGGGAGTGCCGGGCAAGCTGCAGAATTTTGTCGAAATCATGGTTGATTTCGTCGATAACTCGGTAAAAGGCGCATTCAGCGGCACGCGCGCATTCATGGGGCCGCTGGCGCTGACCATCTTCGTCTGGTCTTTCCTCTGGAACGTCATGGACCTGATCCCGGTGGACGTGCCGCCGTGGATTGCCAAGAATGTCTTCGGCCTCGAATATTTCCGCGCGGTGCCATCGGCAGACATGAGTGCAACGTTTGCACTGTCCCTGACCGTGTTCGGGCTGATTCTGATCTACAGCGTCAAGGGCAAGGGTTTCGGCGGCTTCATCAAGGAACTCCTGACGCATCCTTTCGGCCCCTGGATGCTCCCCGCGAACGTCATTCTGAACGTCGTTGAACTGCTCGCCAAGCCGATTTCCCTGGCCCTGCGACTGTTCGGCAACCTCTATGCGGGTGAGCTGGTCTTCATCCTGATTGCGCTGCTGCCCTGGTGGGCGCAGGTGGTTCCCGGCATGGGCTGGATGATTTTCCATCTCCTGGTCGTGACCCTGCAGGCGTTCATCTTCATGACGCTGACCATTGTTTACATCGGCATGGCGCATGAGTCGCACGATTCGCCCGATTCACACTAAACGTAGTTGCTTGTCCCTTTAATCTGTATCCACCACGCTACACACGGAGTTAAGTCATGGAGTTCATCGCTCAGATCCAGGCCAACACGGCGCTGACCATCGGCATCATCTTCGGCCTGGCCGCGCTTGGAACCGGCATCGGTTTCGGCCTGCTCGGCGGCAAGTTCCTCGAGAGCGCTGCGCGCCAGCCGGAATTGGCCAACATGCTGCAGGTTCGGATGTTCATCATTGCCGGTCTGTTGGACGCCGTGTCGATCATCGGTGTGGCGATGGGCCTGTTGCTGATGTTCGCAAACCCGCTGCTGGCAGCCCTGCAGTCGGCAGGCTAAGTCACTGCTGATGTTCGTTTCGCGTCCTTTTTTGCTGCGGAGTTAGGTCATGCAGGCCAGTATCCCGTCCATATTCGGGCAAATGCTTGTCTTTGGTTTGTTGGTGCTCTTCACGATGAAGTTCGTGTGGCCGCCGATCACCAGAGCGATGGAAGAGCGTCGCACCCGGATCGCCGACGGTCTTGCCGCCGCCGAGAAGGGCGCCCGTTCGTTGCAGGATGCTTCTGCCAAGAGCGAGGAGGCCCTCAAGGCTGCCCGCGTTCAGGCGCAGGAGATTCTTGCCGGCGCCAACAAGCAGGCGTCACAGCTTGTCGAGCAGGCCAAGGCAACGGCGCAGGCCGAAGCCGAACGCATCGTCGCGAAAGCGCACGAGGAGACCCAGCGCGAGATTTCGCGAGCCCGTGAGGATCTGCGCAAGCAGGTCGGCGAGCTTGCGGTGATCGGCGCTGCCAAGATCCTCAAGCGCGAGATCGATGCGAAGGGGCATGCCGACGTGCTCAACGACCTCGCCGCGCGCGTCTAAGGACGAACGATCATGGCGGATCTCAGCACCATCGCACGTCCCTACGCCAAGGCGGTGTTCGATCTTGCTCGTGAGAGCGGCTCGTACAAGGCCTGGAGCGAGGCGCTGGCGGCCATTGCGGAACTGGTGAGCGATCAGAAGATCGCGGCGCTGATCCGCAATCCGGCCCTGTCCCGCGCCGAGTTGTCGGAGGTCCTGAACAAGGGCCTGGCCGGCAAGCTCCCGGCGGACGCCCTCGGATTGCTGCGCCTGCTGGTCGACAACGGCCGTCTGGCCGCGGCGCCGGCGCTGGCCGAGCAGTTCGATCATCTTCGTGCCGAAGCCGAAGCGCGCGTGGACGTGGAGATCACGTCCGCCGCCGCCGTCGACAAGGCGCAGCAGGATCAGCTGTCCGCCGCCGTGCGCAAGCGCCTGGATCGCGATGTTGCCATCACCTGGAGCACCGACCCTGCGTTGATTGCAGGCGCGCTGATCCGCGCCGGCGACCTCGTGATCGATGGCTCGGTACGTGGTGAGCTTGAACGTCTTCAGACTGCGCTCGTGCGCTAACAGCCGTAGCGAAAATCTTTCAGGAACCGGTTCGTATGCAACTCAATCCTTCCGAAATCAGCGACCTCATCAAGGCGCGCATCAAGAACTTTGATGCGACCTCCGAGGCGCGCACCACGGGCACCATCGTCTCGCTGCAGGACGGCATCGTGCGTGTGCACGGCCTGTCCGACGCACTGCAGGGCGAAATGCTCGAATTCCCGGGCAACACCTTCGGCCTCGCGCTGAACCTCGAGCGCGACTCCGTCGGCGCCGTGATTCTGGGCGACTACAAGCATCTCGCAGAAGGCGACACGGTCAAGACGACCGGGCGCATTCTCGAAGTGCCGGTCGGCGAAGGCCTGCTGGGTCGCGTTGTCGACGCGCTCGGCAATCCGATCGACGGCAAGGGGCCGATCAATGCGGCCGGCACCTCGCCGATCGAGAAGGTCGCCCCGGGCGTGATCACCCGCAAGTCGGTGAGCCAGCCGGTGCAGACCGGTTACAAGGCGGTCGACGCGATGGTTCCGGTCGGCCGCGGTCAGCGCGAGCTGATCATCGGCGACCGTCAGACCGGCAAGACCGCGCTGGCGATCGACGCGATCATCAACCAGAAGAGCACCGGCATTAAGTGCATCTACGTCGCCATCGGGCAGAAGAACAGCTCGATCGCCAACGTGGTGCGCAAGCTGGAAGAAAACGGCGCGATGGCACACACCATCATCGTTGCCGCCGCTGCCGCCGAATCGCCGGCACTGCAGTTCATCGCGCCGTACTCCGGCTGCACGATGGGCGAGTACTTCCGCGACAAGGGCGAAGACGCGCTGATCATTTACGACGACCTCTCCAAGCAGGCCGTTGCGTATCGTCAGGTTTCGCTGCTGCTGCGCCGTCCTCCGGGCCGTGAAGCGTTCCCCGGCGACGTGTTCTATTTACACTCCCGTCTGCTGGAGCGTGCTGCTCGCGTGAACGAGGAGTACGTCGAGAAGATGACCAACGGTGCGGTCAAGGGCAAGACGGGTTCGCTGACGGCGCTGCCGATCATCGAAACCCAGGCCGGTGACGTGTCGGCGTTCGTTCCGACCAACGTGATCTCGATCACCGACGGCCAGATCTTCCTCGAAACCGACCTGTTCAACGCCGGTATCCGCCCCGCCATGAACGCCGGTATCTCGGTGTCGCGCGTCGGTGGTGCTGCGCAGACCAAGGTGGTCAAGAAGCTCGGCGGCGGTGTCCGTCTGGCACTGGCCCAGTATCGTGAACTCGCGGCCTTCGCCCAGTTTGCTTCGGACCTCGACGAGGCCACCCGCAAGCAGCTGGAGCGCGGTCAGCGCGTGACCGAGCTGATGAAGCAGAAGCAGTACCAGCCGCTGTCGGTTGGCCAGATGGCCGCCTCGCTGTACGCCGTGGAAAAGGGCTACATCGACGTGGTCCCGGTCGACAAGGTTCTGGCCTGGGAAGAGGGCTTGCATCAGTTCCTCAGCACCAGTCACCAGGAGCTGCTGAACAAGCTCGACACCGGTGATTGGACGGATGCTCTCGATGCTGGCCTGAAGTCGGCGATGGATGCCTACGTCAAGCAGGCTTCTGTTTAATTTCTGAGCGAGGCATAGCACGTGGCTGGCGCCAAGGAAATCCGCAGCAAGATCAAGAGCGTTAAAAATACGCAGAAGATCACGCGTGCGATGGAAAAGGTGGCGATGTCGAAAATGCGCAAAGCGCAGGATCGCATGGCCTCCGCCCGTCCTTACGCGGAGAAGATCCGTCGCACGCTGGGGCATCTGGCGCAGGCGAATCTGGAATACAAGCATCCGTTTACGCAGCAGCGCGAAGTCAAGCGCGTGGCGTATCTGGTGGTGTCGTCGGATCGCGGTCTCTGCGGTGGTCTGAACATGAACGCCTTCCGCGCCGTGGTGCGTGAAGTGCGCGCATGGCGCGAGAAGGGTGTCGAAGTCGACTTCGCACTGGTCGGCAACAAGGCGATCTCGTTCTTCAAGCGCATGGGCGGCAACGTTCTGGCGACGACTTCGCAGCTCGGCGACAAGCCGCAGCTCGAGCAGTTGCTGGGCGTGATCAAGGTCATGACCGACGCGTATCGCGAAGGCCAGGTCGATCGCGTGTTCGTCGTCTCCAACGTCTTCGTCAACACCATGACGCAGAAGCCGACGGTAGCGCAGCTGCTGCCGATCGAGCCGGTGGAGACCGATGGCCTGCTCGACAGCTGGGACTATCTGTACGAGCCCGCAGAGCCGACCGAGCTGCTTGATACCGTGGTGACCCGCTATGTCGAGTCACAGGTGTATCAGGGCGTGATCGAGAATGTGGCCTGTGAACAGTCGGCGCGCATGGTGGCGATGAAATCCGCCTCCGACAACGCCGGCAAGATCATCAGCCAGCTGCAATTGGTCTACAACAAGGCCCGCCAGGCCAGCATCACCAAGGAGCTGGCGGAGATCGTGGGCGGCGCAGCCGCAGTTTGAATCAGGACTTCGCGTGTAAGCCGACGAGCGGCGCACGTGAGAACGGCATACGAAAGACAGGGTTGAACGCATGAGCACTGGCAAGATTGTTCAGGTCATCGGCGCGGTGGTTGACGTGGAATTCCCGCGTGATTCCATTCCGAAGATCTATGACGCGCTGAAGATCGAAGGTGTTGCGCTGACGCTGGAAGTCCAGCAGCAGCTCGGCGACGGCGTGGTCCGCGCGATCGCGCTGGGTGCGTCCGAGGGCCTGAAGCGCGGTCTGGACGTCAAGAACACGGGCGCGCCGATTTCGGTGCCGGTGGGCAAGGCGACGCTCGGTCGCATCATGAACGTGCTTGGCGAGCCGATCGACGAAGCCGGCGATGTGAAGGCGGAAGCGCAGTGGGAAATCCATCGCGCGGCGCCGAGCTACGAAGATCAGTCCGGTTCGACCGACCTGCTCGAAACCGGCATCAAGGTCATCGACCTGCTCTGCCCGTTCGCAAAGGGCGGCAAGGTCGGCCTGTTCGGCGGTGCCGGCGTCGGCAAGACCGTCAACATGCTCGAGCTGATCAACAACATCGCCAAGGAGCACTCCGGTCTGTCGGTTTTCGCCGGCGTCGGTGAGCGTACCCGCGAAGGCAACGACTTCTACCACGAGATGGCGGAATCGGGCGTCATCAACCTGCAGAACCTGCAGGAATCGAAAGTGGCGATGGTGTACGGCCAGATGAACGAACCGCCGGGCAACCGTCTGCGCGTGGCGCTGACCGGTCTGACCATGGCCGAGTTCTTCCGCGACGAAGGCCGTGACGTGCTGTTCTTCGTTGACAACATCTACCGCTACACGCTGGCCGGTACCGAAGTGTCGGCGCTGCTCGGCCGTATGCCGTCGGCAGTGGGTTACCAGCCGACCCTGGCCGAGGAAATGGGCGTACTGCAGGAGCGCATCACCTCGACCAAGAAGGGCTCGATCACCTCGATCCAGGCCGTGTACGTGCCTGCGGACGACTTGACCGACCCCTCGCCGGCGACCACCTTCGCGCACTTGGACGCCACCGTGGTGCTGTCGCGTGACATCGCCGCCCTGGGTATCTACCCGGCCGTCGACCCGCTCGACTCCACCAGCCGCCAGCTGGATCCGAACGTCATCGGCACCGAGCACTACAACACCGCCCGCGATGTGCAGGGCGTGCTGCAGCGCTACAAGGAACTGAAGGACATCATCGCGATCCTGGGCATGGACGAGCTGTCCGAGGAAGACAAGCAGGTCGTGGCGCGCGCGCGCAAGATCCAGCGTTTCCTGTCGCAGCCGTTCCACGTCGCCGAAGTGTTCACCGGCTCGCCGGGCAAGTACGTCTCGCTGAAGGAAACCATTCGTGGCTTCCGCGGCATCGTCGACGGTCAGTTCGATCACCTGCCGGAACAGGCGTTCTACATGGTTGGCACGATCGACGAAGCCGTCGAGAAAGCCGCGAAGCTGTAATCGCTTCTGGCATCCGGACGAGGTAAGACATGCCCGCACTACACGTAGATATCGTTTCTGCCGAAGGCCACATCCATTCGGGCGAAGCCCTGATGGTGTTCGCGCCGGCGGAAATGGGCGAGGTCGGCATTGCGCCGCGCCACGCGCCGTTGCTGACGCGCCTGAAGCCGGGCTCGGTGCGCGTGCAGCAGCCGGGTGGCGAAGAGCTGCAGTTCTTCGTCGGCGGCGGCATCCTCGAGATCCAGCCGTATCTGGTCACGGTGCTGGCCGATACCGCGCTGCGCGCCAAGGATGCCGATGAAGCGTCGGCCTTGCGGGCGAAGCAGGCGGCGGAAGAGAAGCTGTCCGGCGCCAAGGGCGAGATCGATCTGGCCAAGGCCCAGAGCGAGCTGATCGAAGCGGCTGCACGTCTGCAGTTCGTGCAGAAGCTGAAAAACCCCGGTCGCTAGACATTCCCCGTAGCGGCTGGCGCCCCCGAAACGGGGCAGTGATCATCCCGCCCCTGTTCAGGCAACATGGGCGGGATTTTTGTTTGGAGCTCCAATGAACAAACTCCCTCTCCATTGCATCGTGCTCGCGGCCGGCCAGGGTACGCGGATGAAATCGGCGAAGCCGAAAGTGCTGCACGGCATTGGCGGCAAGCCGATGGTCGGACATGTGCTGGATGCGGCAGAAGCCCTGGGCGCTGCTGCCGTGCATGTCGTCCATGGCCATGGCGGCGATCAGCTGCGTGCATGGTTCGACCGCCATTATGGTAGCGAGCGCAAGGTCTACTGGGCCGAACAGGCACAGCAGCTGGGTACCGCGCACGCGGTGAGTCAGGCCTTGCCGGCGATTCCCGATCAGGCGCAGGTACTGATCCTGTATGGCGACGTGCCGCTGATCTCGGTTGCGACCCTGGGCGCGCTGGTGGCGGCCGGCGATGACACGCTGGCGCTGGTGACGGTGGAACTGGCCGAGCCCAAGGGTTACGGTCGTATCGTGCGCAATGCCGAGGGTGCCGTAACCGGGGTGGTCGAAGAAAACGATGCCAGCGACGCCGAGAAGCGGATCCGCGAGGTGAATACCGGCCTGATGAGCATGCCGGCGACGCGGCTCAAGCAGTGGCTGGCGCAGGTCGGCAATGACAATGCCAAGGGTGAGTATTACCTCACCGATATCGTGGCAATGGCGATGGCTTCGGGCCTGAAGGTTGCCACGGTGTCCGCGGCCAGCGCTGAAGAAGTCGAGGGCGCCAACGACCGCGTGCAGCTGGCGCGCCTGGAGCGCTTCCATCAACGGCAGCAGGCCGATGCGCTGCTGCGGCAGGGACTGTCGCTGGCGGACCCGGCGCGCTTCGATTTGCGCGGCACGCTTGATCACGGCCGAGATGTCAGCATCGATGTCGGCTGCGTGCTGGAAGGCCGCGTGTCCCTGGCCGACGGTGTCAGCATCGGGCCGTATTGCATCCTGCGCGATGTCAGCATCGGGGCGGGTACGGTGATCGAGGCGCACTCGGTGCTGGAGCAGACGGTGATCGGTGCCGCCGCGCATGTTGGGCCCTTTGCGCGACTGCGCCCGGGAACCGAGCTGGGTGATGAGACCAAGGTCGGCAACTTCGTCGAAACCAAGCAGGCGCAGGTCGGCAAGGGCAGCAAGATCAATCACCTGAGCTATGTCGGCGACGCCCGTATCGGTACCGACGTCAACATTGGTGCCGGAACCATCACCTGCAATTACGACGGTGCCAACAAGCACCTGACGCAGATCGCCGACGGCGTGTTCGTCGGCTCGAATTCCTCGCTGGTGGCGCCGGTCAGCCTGGGCGCAGGCGCGACCATCGGCGCCGGTTCGGTGATTGCCAGCGATGTTCCCGCCGGCGGTCTGACGCTGTGCCGGGCGCGCGAGCAGAAAAGCTATGCGCGCTGGCAGCGACCGCAGAAAAACAAGAAGGATTGAGGCGAGAACCCGGCCACAGTCGCCAGTAACAGGCTCGCTACAATAGCGCCTCTCTTCAGCGGATACTCGAAACCTCATGTGCGGAATTGTCGGCGCCGTTGCGCAACGTAATGTCACCCCGATCCTGATCGAGGGGCTGCGCCGCCTGGAATATCGTGGCTACGACTCCGCCGGTGTTGCGGTGGTGGCGAGCGGCGCGTTGCAGCTGGCACGGGCCGTGGGCAAGGTCGCGCAGCTGGAAGCGAGTCTTGCGCAGCAGCCCTGTGACGGTTCCCTCGGCATCGCGCATACCCGGTGGGCGACACATGGCGTTCCGGCCGAGCGCAATTCACATCCGCATGTTTCCGGGGATGTCGCTGTCGTGCACAACGGCATCATCGAGAACCATGAAGCGCTGCGTTCGGAACTGAGCGCGGCGGGTTACGTCTTCCAATCCGAAACCGATACCGAAGTCATTGCCCACCTGGTGCATCAGCTCCTGCAGCAGGGGCTGGATCTGCGCACGGCGGTGCAGAAGGCGGTCGCGCGGCTCGAAGGCGCCTATGCGATCGCGGTGGTCAGCGCGCGCGAGCCGCAGCGCATGCTGTTGGCGCGCAAGGGCAGTCCGCTGGTGATCGGTATCGGGATCGGCGAGCACTTTGCGGCGAGCGATGCGCTGGCACTGCTGCCGGTGACCAACCGCTTCGTCTATCTCGAAGAGGGCGACCTCGCGGACATTCACACCGGCGGCTACAGCGTGTTCGATCGCCAGGGCCGTGAAGTGCAGCGCAATGAGCAGCTGTCGAGTCTGTCGTCGGCCGCGGTCGACAAGGGGCCGTACCGGCATTTCATGCTCAAGGAAATCCATGAGCAGCCGACGGCGCTGGCCAACACCCTGCAAGGGCGCATTGCCAACGGCCGGGTGCTCGATGCTTTCCTGGGGCCGAAGGCACCTGCATTGCTGGATCGCATCGAGCGCGTGCAGATTGCCGCCTGCGGTACCTCCGCGCACGCCGGTCAGGTGGCGCGTTACTGGATCGAGCAGATCGCGCGCATTCCCTGCGTGGTCGATCTCGCCAGCGAGTTCCGTTACCGCGATCCGGTGATCGCGGCCAACACCCTGTTCATCACCATCTCGCAGTCCGGCGAAACCGCCGACACGCTGGAAGCCCTGCGCCATGCCAAGACCAAGGGCATTGCCGCATCGCTGGTGATCTGCAATGCACCGGAGTCCTCGCTGGTGCGCGAGTCCGATATCGCGCTGATGACGCACGCCGGCCCCGAGCGCAGTGTCGCCAGCACCAAGGCGTTCACCACGCAGCTGATGGCGCTGGCACTGGTGACCCTGCTGCTCGCACGTCGTCATGGGCTCAGCGAAGCGGACGAACGCGAGTACGTGCGCGAACTGGAGCGCACCTCGGCGCTGGTCGATGAAGTGCTGCGTCATGACGAAACGCTGCGCGCGCTCGCCGAACGTCTGCTGCCCAAGCACCATGCGTTGTTCCTCGGTCGCGGCACCATGTGCCCGGTGGCGATGGAAGGGGCGCTGAAGCTCAAGGAAATTTCGTACATCCACGCCGAGGCGTATGCCGCCGGCGAGCTGAAGCATGGACCGCTGGCCCTGGTCGACGAGCACATGCCGGTGATTGCGGTGGCACCGGGCGACGAGCTGCTCGAAAAGGTGAAATCCAATCTGCAGGAAGTGCGCGCCCGCGGCGGCGAGCTGATCGTGTTTGCCGACCGTGCCTCCGGCATGGATACCGGCCCGGGTGTCAGCGTGGTGCCGATGCCGCGTGCCGGCGACCTCAGCGGCCCGATGGTCTACACCGTGCCGCTGCAGTTGCTGGCGTACTACGTGGCGGTGCTCAAGGGCACCGACGTCGATCAGCCGCGCAACCTCGCCAAGTCGGTGACGGTGGAGTAACACCGGGCGTGCGCCGATGACGCCACTGGTTCTGCTGGTCGCCTGTCTGGCCCTCGGCGCGGCGGTGACGCGCTATGCGCGGCCGCCGATGGGCCTGGCCCAGGGGCTCAACTGGTGGGTCATCAACATCGCGTTGCCGGCCCTGATCCTGCAGCTGATTCCGCGGCTGCAGTTCGACTGGGATTTCTGGTTTCTCGCGATCTCGCAGTGGCTGGTGTTCGGCGGCGCCTGGCTGCTGTTCTCCGTGCTGGGGCGTCGCTGCGGCTGGACGCGCGCGCGCGTCGGTGCCCTGATCCTGGTCTGCGGCCTCGGCAACACCTCGTTCATGGGCTATCCGATGCTGGAGGCCCTGCGCGGCCGTGAAGGGCTCGCGCTCGGGGTCGTGGCCGATCAGCTGGGCTGCTTCATCGCGCTCGCGGTGGGCGGCGTGATCGTCTCGGCGCTGTATTCCGGCAAGGATCTGAAGCCGGGCGAGATCCTGCGCCGTGTCGCACTGTTCCCCGCATTCATTGCCCTGGTGGTTGGTGCGGTGGTGGGGTGGGCCGGTGGTTGGCCGGAATCGGCGGATGCGATCCTGCTGCGCTTCGGTGAAACGATGACGCCACTGGCCCTGTTCTCGGTGGGCCTGCGGCTGCGGCTGCAGCTGGGCGACGGCCAGGGCCGTGCGCTGCTGACCGGCCTCGCATGGAAGCTGCTGCTGGCGCCGCTGCTGGTGCTGCTGCTGGGCTGGAGCGCCGGCCTGGGCGGCCTGACGCTGAGCATCGGTGTGCTGCAAGCCGCGATGGCGCCGATGGTCTCTGCCGCGATTCTCGCGGATCAGCACAATCTCGATCCGCCACTGGCCAACACCGTACTTGGCGCGGGCATCCTGCTGTCGCTGCTGACGGTGCCGCTGTGGCATCTGGGCTTGCCGTAACCGCGCAAGCCGTACGCGCGCTCAGTCGTCCAGCACCATTGCGTTGAGATCGTATTCGCTGGCCTGCAGCACTTCGGCGCGCACGCGCTGGCCGGGGCGCAAGGGACGCTCGGTCGAGAGATAGACCTTGCCGTCGATCTCCGGGGCGTCGGACCAGGAACGGCCGATCATCAGGCCGTCTTCATCGCGCTCGTCGACCAGCACGTCGATGGTGCGACCGATGCGCGCCTTCTGCTTCTTCTTGCTGATCGCCGCCTGCACCTTCATGAAGCGGTGATAGCGCTCCTCCTTGACCTCTTCCGGAACCGGGTCGGGCAGCGCGTTGGCACTGGCGCCGTCCACCGCCGAATACTTGAAGCAGCCGACGCGATCGAGCTTCGCCTGCTTCAGCCAGTCGAGCAGGATCTGGAAGTCCTCTTCGGTCTCGCCCGGGAAGCCGACGATGAACGTGCTGCGGACCGTCAGATCTGGGCAGATCGCCCGCCAGGCGGCGAGCCGTTCGAGGGTGTTCTCGGCGGCGGCCGGGCGCTTCATCGCTTTGAGAATGCGCGGCGAGGCATGCTGGAACGGGATGTCCAGATACGGCAGCACCTTGCCCTCGGCCATCAGCGGAATGATCTTGTCGACATGCGGGTACGGGTAGACGTAATGCATGCGCACCCAGATGCCGAGTTCGCCGAGGCCTTTGCACAGATCGAGCAGCGAGGTGGCGTATTCCTGCCCGCGCCAGCTACCGCCGGCGTACTTCAGGTCCGCGCCATAGGCACTGGTGTCCTGCGAGATCACCAGCAGCTCCTTGACCCCGGCCTTGGCCAGTTTCTCGGCTTCGATCAGCACCTCGGTGATCGGGCGCGAGCGCAGCTTGCCGCGCATCGACGGGATGATGCAGAAGCTGCACTTGTGGTTGCAGCCTTCGGAAATCTTCAGATACGCGTAGTGCTTCGGCGTCAGCTTGATGCCTTGCGGCGGCAGCAGGTCGAAGAACGGATCGTGCTTCGGCGGCACCACCTTGTGCACCGCCTGCATCACCGTGCTGAAATCCTGCGGCCCGCTGATCGACAGCAGATCCGGGAAGCGGTCGCGTACCGTCTGGCTCTTGGGCCCGGCGCCCATGCAGCCGGTGACGATGACCTTGCCGTTTTCAGCCATCGCTTCGCCGATCGCATCCAGCGACTCTTCCACCGCCGAATCGATGAAGCCGCAGGTATTGACCACCACCACGTCGGCGGCGTCGTAGGTCGGAACGGTTTCGTAACCTTCGGCGCGCAGCTGCGTCAGGATGCGTTCGGAATCGACCAGGGCCTTGGGGCAGCCCAGCGATACGAAGCCGACTTTGGGAGCGGACGAGGGCGCAGAGCGCGTGTTGCGAGCAGAGGAGGTGGCCATGAGCGGCGGGGTTGACGCAGGACGCCCATTGTAACGCCTGGCGCCGCAGCCTTCGGATGGAAATTGCGCGGCAGGCTCACGCCGCTGTGGCGCGCCATTCGTCGATCAGGGTGCGCAGCAGGTCTGCCGCTGGCAGCGCGCGTGCCAGTGCAACGCCCTGGCCGGCCCAGTGTGCGGCAAAGCCGTGATCGCCCCCGGCTTTCGCCGCGGCATGCAGCGCCTTGCCGGCGTCGTAGGCGCGCGGGTAGTCGGGGACCGGAGGGCGTCCGGGCGCATCGATCTCGCGCAGATAACGGTTGACGATGCCACGCGCCGGACGGCCGGAAATCGCGGCAGTGATCGCAGTACGCACGCCCGGTGCCAGCAGCGCCGCGCGATAGGCGGCGTCGGCCGAGGATTCGGGGCAGGACACGAATGCGGTGCCCAGTTGCACGCCGCTAGCCCCGAGTTTGAACGTGGCCGCGATGCCGGCACCGTCCATGATCCCGCCGGCAGTGATGATTGGCAGCGACAGCCTGCGACTGAGCAGGCGCGTCAAGGCGAGGCTGCCGAGGGTTTCATCGCGCGCGGGATCGAACACGCCGCGGTGGCCACCGGCCTCGCTGCCCTGGGCGACGATCATGTCGATGCCGGCGGCGGCAATGGCCTGCGCTTCCTCGAGGGTGGTGGCCGTGGCCAGCAGCACGATGCCGGCGGCCTTCAGCGCGGCGATGAAGCGTGCTGGCGGCAGGCCGAAATGAAAACTGACGACGGCCGGGCGTTCCGCGAGCAGCAGTTCCAGCATCGCCTCGTCGGCGATAAAGCTGCGGTAGATCTCCTGCAACTGCGCAGGGGCGTGCCCGCCGCAGGCCTGGAAGTAGGGCTGCAGATGCGCAAGCCATGCCGCTTCGCGTGCGGGGTCGGCCTGCGCCGGCTGATGGCAGAACAGGTTGACGTTGAACGGCTGCGCGGTTGCGGTGCGGGTGGCGCGGATCGCTTCCCGGGCCTGCGCAACCGTGCTGGCACCGACTGCGATCGAGCCCAGGCCACCGGCATTGGCCACCGCTGCAGCCAGCGCGGCGTTCGAGGTGCCGGCCATCGGCGCCTGGATGATGGGGTAACGGATGCCGAGCATCGCTGCCAGGTCCTGCGCCATCACGCGCTCTCGTCGTCGTCGCCGGTCGCTGGCGGTAGCGGTTCCGCGTCACTGCTCGGCAGGGCCTGCACATCGCGCAGGCGGCGCGTGATCGCGCGGCTGCGGACGCCCGTCTGCTCGATCTGCGAAGTCGCTTCGTCGAGCTTCTTCTTCACCTTGTCGAGCACCTCGCCGAACTTGCCGAACTCGGTCTTGACCGCGCCCAGCACCTGCCAGACTTCGCTGGAACGCTTTTCGATCGCCAGCGTGCGGAAACCCATCTGCAGACTGTTGAGCACCGCCAGCAACGTCGTCGGCCCCGATAGCGTCACGCGATGCTCGCGCTGCAGTGCCTCGAACAGGCCGGGGCGGCGCAAGGCCTCCGCGTACAGACCTTCGGTCGGCAGGAACAGGATCGCGAAGTCGGTGGTGTGCGGCGGCGCGATGTACTTGCTGCTGATCACCTTGGCCTCTTCGCGCAGGCGTCGCTCCAATGCAATGGCCGCGGCTTCCGCAGCCACCGGATCGGCACGGTCCTGCGCTTCGAGCAGGCGTTCGTAGTCCTCGCGCGGGAACTTGGCGTCGATCGGCAGCAGTACCGGCTGCTCATCGTTGCCGCGACCGGGCAGACGGATCGCAAATTCGACGCGCTCGTTGCTGCCGGGGCGAGTGGCGATATTGGCGGCGTACTGTTCGACCGTCAGCACCTGCTCCAGCAGTGCCGCGAGCTGGGTCTCGCCGAAAATGCCGCGCGTCTTGACGTTGGTCAGCACACGCTTCAGATCGCCGACGCCCACCGCCAGGCCCTGCATTTCGCCCAGCCCCTTGTGCACCTGCTCCAGGCGTTCGCTGACCAGCTTGAACGAATCGCCCAGCCGTTTCTCCAGCGTCTCATGCAGCTTTTCATCGACGGTGCGGCGCATCTGTTCCAGCTTTTCGCTGTTCTCCTGGCGCAACGTCTTCAGGCCCTCTTCGACCGCCGCGCGCAAGGCGGTGGCCTGCAGCGTCTGCGCCTCGGTGAGTGTGGTCAGCGACTGGCGCAGGCTGTCGCCGAAGCGCTGCAGGGTTTCCGATTGCTCGCTGCGGCCGGCACGCGCGTCCTCCAGGAACTGGCGCTGGTTTTCGGCCAGCCGCTGGTTCTGGGCACGCAGTTCGACCGCGAAGCCGTCGAGGCGCTCGGCGATCGCGGCGCGCAAGGCTTCATGCTGGGCCTGAGATTGCTGCCCGAACTGCTGTAGCCGTTCCGCCAGTTCGGCGCGCTGTGTCCGCGCCAGTTCCGCCGCCTCGCGCCGCGACTGTGCGCCCTCGTCGCGCAAGGTGCGTTCCAGCCGTTCGAGGGCGGGGGCGATCGGCTCCACGTCGGGCGGCTTGGGAGCGAACAGGCGTGCGCCCAGCCATGCGCCGAGCAGTGCGCCCAACAGCACGACCAGCCCGAGGATCAGGATCAGATTTGCGGTCATGGCGTGATTGTAGCGGCAGGACGACGGCTGGCTGCGGCTTGCCGTGACGGGAACTCGATGGGATTCTGTGCGCATGCGGCGCGCGTCAGCGGCCACGGTTCGGAGTGTGGAATGAAAGCGTTACCTGTAATTGCGGTTCTGTCAGCGCTGCTGCTGGCGGCCTGTGAGGATGGCAGCCTGCGGCTGTCGATCACCGATGCGCCAATCGATACCGCGACCGCGGTGGTGGTGCAGTTCAGCGGTGTCGAACTGCGGCGGGACGATGGCGAGCGCAAGACGATCGACTTCGACCCGCCAAAGTCGATCGACCTGCTGCGCCTGAATGGCGGGGTGACCGAGGTGCTGCTGGACGAAACGCGAGTGACAGCCGGGCGCTATCAGTCGCTGACGTTGAAGCTGGTTGCCAACAGCAGCACCACCGATTCCTACATCGATCTGGCCGATGGTAGTCGTGCATCGCTGTTCGTTCCGTCCACCGCGGCCGATGGCTTGCGCATCGTCAGTGATTTCGAGGTGCCCGATGCCGGTGTGGCCGATTTCACCATCGACTTCGACCTGCGCAAATCGGTGCGCGCGCCCGACACCGCTGGCGACGCCTACGAGCTGCGACCGGCGCTGCGGCTGATCGAAACGGCTCGCGCCGGCCACGTCGCGGGCCAGGTGTCGGCGGCGCTGGCCGATGCCGTCGGCTGTAGTGCCGCGGTCTATGTCTATGGCGGCGACGTGACCCCGGACGATGTCGGCGGCAGCGGCGCGCAGCCGCTGAGCTCGGCGCTGGTGCGGCGCAACGCCGCGGGCGACCACGTCTATCGCGTTGCGTTCCTGCCGGCGGGCAGCTACACCGTGGCGTTTACCTGCAAGGCAGCTGAGGACGATCCGTCGCGCAACGACGACATCGATGATTTCGTCCGCAAGACCGCAACGGTCGGCGAGGGCAGTACCGCGACCGTCAACTTCTGAGGCGCGAGGCGGCGACAAGAAAAAAGCCGCGGTGTCCGCTGCGGCTTTTGCGTTGCCCTTGCCGAAGGGTCAGTCGCCGCTGCGCGCGCCCGGCTTCTTCTTGCCGGGCAGGATGCCCATCACCTTGCAGATGATGCCGAGCATCACCTCGTCGGCACCGCCACCGATCGAGACCAGGCGCGTGTCGCGATAGGCGCGTGAGACATTGTTGTCCCACATGTAGCCCTGGCCTCCCCAGTACTGCAGGCAGGCATCGGTCACCTCGCGCGAGACGCGACCGATCTTGAGCTTGCACATGCTGGCCAGCATCGCGATCTCCTCCGGAGACTTGCGGCCGCCGATGTATTCCGCCGTGGTCTGGTAGACCAGCGCCTTGAGGGCCTCGACCTCGGTGCGCAGTTCGGCCATGCGGAAATGCACCGACTGGTTGTCGATCAGCGGCTGCCCGAACGCCTGGCGCTGGCGGGTGTAGTCGATGGTCTCGCTGATGACATTGAACAGGCCATCGAGTCCGACCGCGGCGCCGAACAGGCGCTCCTCCTGGAACTGCATCATCTGATACATGAAGCCCATGCCTTCCTGGCCGATCAGATTGCGCTGCGGCACGCGCACGTCATCGAAGAAGATCATCGCGGTGTCGGAGGAGCGCATGCCCAGCTTGTCGAGCTTGGTCTTGCGCTCGACGCCGACAGCGTCCATCGGCACCACGATCAGCGACTTGTTCAGGTGCTGCTTGCCGTCGGAGGTGTTCACCAGCACACAGGCCCAGTCGGACTGTGTGCCGTTGGTGATCCACATCTTCGAGCCGTTGATCACATAGTCATCGCCATCCTTGCGTGCCGTGGTCTTGATGCTGGCGACGTCGGAGCCGGCGCTGGCTTCGGAGACCGCGATCGACACCACCATGTCGCCCTTCAGTGCCGGCTCGAGGTATTCCTTCTTCAGCTCCTTCGAGCCGAAGCGCGCGAGCGCGGGGGTCGCCATGTCGGTCTGCACGCCGATGCCCATCGGCACGCCGCCGCACAGGCAGTTGCCGAGCGCCTGCGCGAACATCACCTCATAGGAGTAATCGAGGCCGAGGCCGCCATGCTCGACCGGCTTGGTGATGCCGAGCAGGCCGAGGTCGCCCATCTTCTTCAGCACCTCGTGTGCAGGCCAGATGCCGTCCTTCTCCCACTGCGGGATGTGCGGATTGAGTTCGTCGTCAACGAACTTCCTGACCGTGCGATACAGCTCCTGATGTTCGTGAGTAATATTCATTACCAAACTCCGTGGCGGTGCCGAAACAATGCACGCTAGTGTTGCGGAAAGGCATGCATGACACAAGCAATATCCGCGATGGCAATGCGGTAATTGAAATTACGTCATTGGTGCGATTCGGCCCGCATCGGGGGTTGCTGCAGCGGCAGGTCCAGCTGCAGCTCGAACAGCCGAGGCCAGCACTTGCCGGTGACGTAGAAGTGTCCGCTGTCTGGGTGGTAGGCGATGCCGTTGAGCACGTGCTCGGCGGCATTCCAGCCGGCGGGTTTGTCGAAGCGGTCGCGCAGCGCCGAGAGGTCGAGCCATGCGCGCACCTTGCCGTCCTTCGGATCGATCATCGCGATGCGATCGCTGTGCCAGAGGTTGGCGAAGACGTGACCGTGCGCGTACTCGAGTTCGTTCAGTTGCGTCACCGGCTGGCCGCCGTCGGTGACGGTGACGGTGCGCGCCACGGTGAAGTCATCGCGACGACGGAAGCTCAGTCGTGCGGAGCCATCGCTCATGATGAAGTGATGCTCGTCGTGCGTCAGTCCCCAGCCCTCGCCGGTGTAGCGCCACGACCCGATCAGCTGGAGGTCGAGGTCGAAGATGAAGGCGAGTCCTTCGCGCCAGGTGAGTTGCACAATGCGATCGTGCCAACGCGTCAGTCCCTCGGCGAACACCTCGCGCGGCAGAATTTTTGCGCGCAACAGCGCGCCGGTTGCGGGATTTGTCTCCGCGATCACCGATACCCCATAGCCGCCGGAGCTCTCGATGAAGCGTCCGTCATGCCATTCGAGACCCTGTGTGAAGAGCCGTGCGTCGCGTGGAAATTGATCGACGACGCGATACTGAATTTGCTCTGCAACCCTTGATACAGCTACGTCTTGCGCGTTTGCGAATGACGCGCAACAGAGTGCGAAAGTGGCGACGACAACACCGGCACTTAGCTCACGAATGATCATCGGCGGAGAAGAGTTCAGAAAGGGCCGTATATAAAGGCATTGATTTGACAACTTTTTATCAGTAAAAATTCACATTGTGGAAATGCGGGATGTAGCGTTTCCAGATCCGCGCGGAGATTTCCGCGTTATCTCAGATGGAGGGTGTATCAATGGCGATTGCCAAGAAGGCTGCAAAGAAGGCTCCGGCCAAGAAGGCTGCTAAGAAGGCTGCGGCCAAGAAGGCCGTCAAGAAAGCGGTGAAGAAGGTTGCCAAGAAGGCTGTGGCCAAGAAGGCTGTGGCCAAGAAAGCCGTAGCGAAGAAGGCGCCGGCGAAGAAGGTTGCCAAGAAGGCCGTGAAGAAGGTTGCCAAGAAGGCTGCCAAGAAGGCCAAGCCTGCGGCGAAGAAGTAAAAGCGGGCTGCAACAATCTCACGGGCGGCCCGCGCTGCGTCAGTTCGCTGGCAGCAGCCGCCCGGTTTCTAAAAAAGCAGTACACGCTTCATCTCTACGCCGCGGCTACGCGAATGACCTTCGAGTAGCCGCGCTTTCTTCTGGCGGCCACGCAGTCTCTCCCTTCGCCGCCGAACAGACGCCTTCTGATGGATGCCGCTGCGGCGTGTTCGTCGCAGGTCAGCGCCTGGCGCAGCCGGTACAATGCCGCGCAACTAGGGAGATCTCCATGATCCGCAGCATGACCGGCTATGCCCGGGTGGAAGCGACGGGCGCCTGGGGGCGCATGAGTTGGGAGTTGCGCTCCGTCAATCACCGCTATCTCGATGTCCAGTTCAAGGCCCCGGAAGAATTCCGGGTGCTCGAGGGCGAGTTGCGTCAGGCCGCCGGTGCGCGGATCTCGCGCGGCAAGGTCGAGTGCGGGCTGCGCTACCTCAGTGAAGCGGCTGCGGCCGGCGACATCGAGCTCGACCTGATCCGCCTCGGACAGTTGCGTGCGGCGATGGATCAGGTCGCGCACGAGATCGGCGCGACCGGCGTGCCGGACCCGATGCGGGTGCTCGGCTTCCCGGGGGTGGTCAAGCAGGAGCAGGCGGACCATGCGCCGCTGCTGGTGCAGGCGCGCAAACTGTTCGATGCCGCACTCAAGGATTTCACCGAGACCCGCGAGCGCGAGGGGGCCCGGCTCGAGCAGTTCATCCTTGAACGCTGTGATGCGATTGCCGTGTTGACCGAGCAGGTGCGCGCGCGCTTTCCGCAGGTGCGCGATCAGTGGCTGGCGCGCGTGCAGGCCCGCTGCGCGGAACTCGGCGTCGAGGTCGAGCCGCAACGGCTGGCGCAGGAAGTGGCGCTGTCCTCGCAGCGCATGGATGTCGAAGAGGAGATGTCGCGCCTGTTGAGCCATCTGCAGGAAGTGCGGCAGTCGCTGGCGCGCGGCGAGTCGGTCGGTCGTCGCCTGGATTTCCTGATGCAGGAGCTGAACCGCGAAGCCAATACGCTGTCCTCGAAGTCCCAGGATGCGGAGATGACGCGCTGCGCGGTGGAGATGAAGGTGATGATCGAGCAGATTCGCGAACAGGTTCAGAACATCGAGTGACGGGTATGCGCGGTCATCTATATATCGTCTCGGCGCCGAGCGGTGGCGGCAAGACCAGTCTGACCCGGGCGCTGGTGCCGCGGCTGGCGGAACACGGCGTGTCGGCGACGATCTCGGTGTCGTACACCACGCGAGCGATGCGCCCCGGAGAGGAGGAGGGGGTGCACTACCACTTCGTCGAGGCGACCTCGTTTCTCGACATGGTGTCGCGCGGCGAATTCCTGGAGCACGCGCAGGTGTTCGGGCGCCACTACGGCACCGGCCGCGCACGGACCGAGGAGCTGCTGGCTGCCGGACACGACGTGATCCTGGATATCGACTGGCAGGGTGCGCGACAGGTGCGGCAGGCGTTGCCCGGGGCCACCAGCATTTTCATCCTGCCGCCATCGGTGGCCGAACTGGAACGCCGCCTGCGCGGCCGCAGTCAGGACAGCGATGCGGTGATCGCCTCAAGGATGGAAGAGGCGCACCAGGAGTTGGAGCACCATGACGAATACGACTATCTGGTCGTCAACGAACGGTTCGAGCAGGCACTGGAAGCCTTGACCGCGATCTTCCTGGCGCCGCGACTGCGGCGTGCGGCGCAGGTGCAGGTCCACGCGACGCTGCTGGCCGGCTTGCTGGCTAAATAAGTGCCATTCCGATAGAATCGCCGCCCCATTATTGGTCCCGAGTGATGTCATGGCCCGAGTTACCGTTGAAGACTGCCTGAGCAAGATCCCGAATCAGTTCGATCTGACCCTGGTCGCCGCCAAGCGTGCTCGTCAGCTGGCGCGTGGCGCTGAAGCGCAGCTGCCCTGGGGCAACCACAAGTCGACGGTGTTGTCGCTGCGCGAAATCGCGGAAGGCCACATCGACCGCGGCGTGCTCGAAGAGATCGACCTCCCGGCGGTGCAGCCCCCGAAGATGGAGCTCGAGGCGCTCGATCCGTCGTTTGACGCATAGGGCGCAGCGGGACGTACGTCCCGGCCGCAGTCCGCGCCCTCGAAGGTCGCGGAACAGTAATCAAAGGACCCG